>NZ_JBHUSB010000008.1:0-214284 GCF_042673905.1 Arthrobacter sp. NPDC057009 | reverse complement strand
AGCACCCGGGGACCACCTGTATCCACCCCCAAAACTTCCTTAGTCTTCGGTCCCCGGTGCTGACGGCACCCGCACCGGGGACCGAACCCCACCCCCGACCCACCCAGACAGTAGGGCGTGATCGAACGTGTTCCATATCCCCGCACTCACCTGGACCCTCACAGCCGTCCTGCTCATCGCCGGAAGCTACCACCTCGCCCAGGCAGTCCGCGCCCGCCACCTCACCGACCGGGTCAACAACACCCTCCACGCCCTCATGAACACCCTCATGACCGCCATGCTCTGGAACCTCGGCCCCTCCACCCTGCTCGCCCAAATCGCGATCCTGACCGCCGCCGCGCTCTGGTTCACCCTCCAGGCCGTCGCCCGCCCCGAATTCAAACTCCTCTGCGCCGGCAACCAAGGCAGACTCAAATGCGCCTACCACAGCCTCACCATGGCCGCCGCCGCCACCATGATCACCCTCATGACCACCCACACCCCCACAGCAACCACAACCGGGACCGGGACCGGAACCGCAACCACCGCAGCGGGCACCCACACCGCCCACCACGGCAGCGCCTACACAACCACCGACACCACAACCACCGCAGCCCTGGGCAACACCCCCGCCATCGCCCTCACCCTCGTCTTCGCCGCCGCCGCAACCACCTTCCTCATCCTCATCCTCCGCCACCGCACCACCACAACCACCCACCACGGCCGCAAACACCCCACCCGCACCGAACACGCCCTCGAAGCCCTCGGCGCCACCACCATGGCCCTCATGTTCGCCACCATGACCACCTAACCCCCCCCACACCACCTACCCAAAAGGGTCGTTTAAAACCATCCGGAATTAGCGTTTCCCCGCCCCGCCAATGGCAGGACGATGGATGTCAAGCCCCTCTCTGGACCATCACACGAGCTAGAGCTCAACCAGACCACACCCTTTTGGAAAGGCAGTCCGATGCTACATACCTCTGATTCATATCTTGATGCGTGGATGGGCCGGGAAGCCCTCGCCGAGGCTATGATTCCGGTGATCGGTCAGCTGTACCGTGAAAACAACGTGGTGACCAGCATCCATGGCCGGACGTTGGTCAACAAGTCCACCATGAGCATCCTGAAGGCGCACCGTTTTGCCCGCCGGATCAGCAAGGACGAGCTGCCCTTGGAAGAGACGGCACCGCTGCTGAACACACTGGCCCAGCTGGACCTGGGTGCCGCTGCCATCGACATCGCCCGGCTGAACCAGAAGTTCAAGGCCGACGGCGGGGACCGGACTCTGGAGGAATTCCTCCGCGCCGAACTGGCCGAGGTCGTGGGCAAGCGGGGCGCCGACGAGCGCACCAGCACCGACGTCGTGCTCTACGGCTTCGGCCGCATCGGCCGCCTCGTGGCCCGCCTGCTCATCGAAAAGGCCGGCGGCGGCCACGGCCTGCGCCTGCGCGCCATCGTGGTCCGCCGCGGCTCCGACAACGACCTCACCAAGCGCGCCAGCCTGCTGCGCCGCGACTCCGTGCACGGTTCCTTCGAAGGAACCATCCGCGTGGACACCGAGGCCAACACCATCACGGCCAACGGCGTCCGGATCCAGGTTATCTACTCGGACAACCCGGCCACCATCGACTACACCGCCTACGGCATCAAGGACGCCCTCCTGGTGGACAACACCGGCCGCTGGCGCGATGCCGAGGGCCTGTCCCAGCACCTGCTGAGCAAGGGCGTGGCCCGCGTACTGCTAACCGCGCCGGGCAAGGGCGACCTGAAGAACATCGTGCACGGCATCAACCACCGCGACATCACCGATTCGGACCGGATCGTCACGGCTGCCTCCTGCACCACGAACGCCATCACCCCGGTCCTGCAGGCCCTCAATGACAAGTACGGCGTAGTCCACGGACACGTCGAGACGGTCCACTCGTTCACGAACGACCAGAACCTGATCGACAACTTCCACAAGGGCGACCGCCGTGGACGCTCCGCCGCGCTGAACATGGTGATCACCGAAACCGGCGCCGCCAAGGCCGTGGCCAAGGCACTGCCCGAACTGCAGGGCAAGCTCACCGGAAGCTCCATCCGCGTTCCCACCCCGGATGTGTCCATGGCCATCCTGAACCTGAACCTGGAACGCGGCACCACCAAGGACGAGGTCAACAACTACCTCCGCGAGATGGCGCTGCACTCGGACCTGCGCCAGCAGATCGACTACATCGACTCCCCCGAAGTGGTCTCCACCGACTTCGTCGGCTCCCGCCACGCCGGCATCGTCGACGGCCTCGCCACCATCTCCAACGACAAGAACCTGGTGCTCTACGTCTGGTACGACAACGAGTTCGGCTACAGCTGCCAGGTGGTCCGCGTCATGGAGGAAATGGCCGGCGTAAACCGGCCGTCATTCCCCGCGGCGGATGTCGTCGAGGAGGCAATGTCCGTGCTTGCTGCCGCGGAACCGGCCACTCCCACGATTTGAGCTGAACATGAAAATTGGAATCCTCACCAGCGGTGGCGACTGCCCCGGACTGAATGCTGTCATCCGCGGCGCCGTCCTCAAGGGCATTGCCATCCACGGCCACGAATTCGTGGGATTCCGTGACGGTTGGCGCGGAGTGGTTGAGGGAGACGTCATCGACCTCCCCCGGACCACGGTCCGCGGTATTGCCAAGCAGGGCGGCACCATTCTGGGCACCTCCCGGACGAACCCGTTCGAGAACGGCGGTGGCCCGGACGTCATCAAGTCGCACATGCACCGCCTGGGGATCGATGGCATCATCGCCATCGGCGGCGAAGGAACCCTTGCTGCCGCC
This sequence comes from Arthrobacter sp. NPDC057009, assembly GCF_042673905.1. Classification (NCBI taxonomy): domain Bacteria; kingdom Bacillati; phylum Actinomycetota; class Actinomycetes; order Micrococcales; family Micrococcaceae; genus Arthrobacter; species Arthrobacter sp. NPDC057009. Next base: position 211,495 of record NZ_JBHUSB010000008.1, on the reverse strand, counting down.
CAGCGCCTCACCGACGCCGGGCTGAAAATCGTCGGCGTCCCCAAGACCGTGGACAACGACCTCGACGCCACCGACTACACCTTCGGCTTCGACACCGCCGTCCAGATCGCCACCGAAGCGATCGACCGGCTGCGGACCACCGGCGAGTCCCACCGCCGGTGCATGATCGCCGAGGTCATGGGCCGGCACGTCGGCTGGATCGCCCTGCACGCCGGCATGGCCGCAGGCGCCCACGCCATCCTCATCCCGGAGCAGAAAGTCAGCATCGAACAGATCGCCCAGTGGGTGAAGGAAGCCCATGCCCGCGGGCGCGCCCCGCTGGTGGTGGTGGCTGAAGGGTTTGTTCCGGACCACATGGAGTCACCGCACTCCGAGCGCGGCCTGGACACGTTCGGACGGCCCCGGCTTGGCGGCATCGCCGACCAGCTGGCCCCGGAAATCGAAACCCGGACCGGCATCGAAACCCGCGCCACCATCCTGGGCCACATCCAGCGCGGCGGCGTCCCGTCCGCGTTCGACCGCGTCCTGGCCACCCGCCTGGGCATGGCGGCCGTCCACTTGGTGGTGGAGGGCCGCTGGGGCACCATGGTGGCCCAGAAGGGCACGGACATTGAACACGTGGGCTTCCAACAGGCCCTTGGCCGCCTCAAGACTGTCCCGCAGCACCGCTACGACGAAGCTGCGGTGCTGTTCGGTTGAGCAGCGTTGTTCGGTTGAGCGCTCCTGTTCGGACACAATGGATGGCATGACCCTCACGACTTTCGCCCTCATCCGCCACGGCCAGACAGACTGGAACGCGCAGCGCCGGCTGCAGGGGTCCAGCGACATCCCGCTGAACGACGTCGGCCGCGGGCAGGCGCGGAACGCCGTCGCCGCGCTGTCCGGGCAGGAATGGGACACAATCGTCTCCTCGCCGCTGCGCCGCGCGGCGGAAACCGCCGAACTGATCGCCGCAGGGCTCGGGCTCACGGTGGCCCGCCATGTGCCGGAGCTCACCGAGCGCAGCTTCGGACTTGCCGAGGGCCTGCAGGCGGGCCCGGAGCTGGAGGCATTGCGCATCCCCGGAGGCTTCCGCGGCGGCGAAAGCGACGAGGAAGCGGCCTCCCGGGGCCTGGCCGCCCTGGAGGCACTGGCCGAGGAGTTCCCCGGACGCCGGGTGCTGGTCGTAGCGCATGGCACGCTCCTCCGCCTGACCCTCAGCCTGGCCACCGGAAGCACGCTGCACAGCATCGATAATGCCGTGCTGAACCTGGCCCACCACCACGTCGTCGACGGCTGGCGGCTCGAATACTTCAACGGCGAACCGGTAGTAGAGGCGGTGCACGGCTAGCGGTTACGGACGCCGCGTCCTGCCTTTTGCCGCACCCGCGGCTCTGGCCCGGCCGCGGCGCGAAGCGTATCCTGAAGGCACGCTTTTTTTGGGGTGTGAACCGCAGTCATGGTACGCAAAAGCTTGGCATCGCGATCTCATACGGCCCTGGCAAGGATGCTGGGGTTCGTGCTCCTCAGTTGCCTCTGTGGCGCCCTGGTGGCCGCATACTTCGTTCCCCAGATTGCCGCCGCCGGCGTTGCCGTGAGCGGCACGGTCAACTTTTACAGCGGCCTCCCGTCGGAACTGGCTGTGCGTCCCCCTGCACAAACCACAAAGATCCTGACGTCGGACGGGAAACTGATCGCGTCGTTCTACGAGGAAAACCGCGTCCGCGTTCCGCTGAACAAGATATCGCCATATGTCAAGAACGCCGTAGTCGCGATTGAAGACAGCCGCTTCTACGACCACAGCGGCGTTGATCCCATCGGCGTCCTGCGGGCGCTGGTGACCAACGTCTCCGGCGGGGAGCGGCAAGGGGCATCCACGCTGACGCAGCAGTACGTCACCAACGTGGCCAACGAAGCCAAGATCACGTCCGGACGCGAGGACGAGGTGGTCCTCAGCGGGGACAAGACCATTGGCGACAAGGTGCGGGAAATGAAGCTCGCGATCGAGCTGGAAAAGAAATTCACCAAGGACCAAATCCTTGAGGGCTACCTCAACATCGTGTTCTTCAACCGCAGCGCGTACGGCATCGAGGCTGCCGCGCAGCACTTCTACAGTGTTTCCGCCAGCAAGCTCAACCTGCCGCAGGCCGCAATGCTGGCAGGACTCGTCAACAGCCCGAGCCTCTATGACCCTGTAACCAACCCGGAGAACGCCCTCAAGCGCCGCAACCTGGTTCTGGATGCCATGCTGGAGCAACGCAAAATCACAAAAAAGCAGCATGACGCAGCGGCCGCCACCGGCGTGGGCCTGAAGCTCCGTGTCTCCAAGCAGGGCTGCGCCGCCGCAACCATCGCCCCTTATTTCTGCGACTACGTATCCCACCTGATCCTCAATAACCGGGCCTACGGGTCGGATGCGGAAGCGCGGGAGCAAAGGCTGCGCCGCGGCGGCCTCACCATCAGGACTACGCTGGACAGCCGGCTGCAGGCGGCGGCACAGGCCCAGGTGAACTCCACCGCCGGGGCCAACCCGGGCAAGTGGGGTGCTTCGCTGGTGACGGTCCAGCCAGGCACCGGCAAGATCCTGTCGATGGCGCAGAACACGGTATTCCTTCCGCAGCGCGGCAAGTTCGACACCCAGCTGAACTTCAACGTGGACGCCAAGGATCCCAACGGCAATGACCTCAACGGCGCCGGCGGGTTCCAACCGGGCTCCACCATGAAGCCGTTCACATTCGCCGAGTGGCTGCACCAGGGACGGAAGATCACCGAGGTGGTGGACGCCTCGCGGCGGGAGTACCCGCTGGGATTCCGCTGGCGGGACTCGTGCGCCAAGGTGGTCGGCGGCTACAGCAGCAAGCAGCGCGCTGCGGGCCTGGAGACCGCGGACGATCTGCAGAATGCGTCAGCGGGCTACTACCGCAAGATGCCGGCCGATTACGGGCTTTACAACTCCATCAACACCGCCACCTTTGCCGAGGTGGCACAACTGGACATCTGCGGCATCCACAAGATGGTCAAGACTCTCGGCCTGCACAGCGGCCTCGACGGGTCCGAGATCAACATGCACCAGCTGGGCAACATACTCGGTGGAACTGCCGTGTCGCCGCTCACCTTGGCGATGGCCTTCGCCACCTTCGCCGCCGACGGGCGCTACTGCGCGCCGATTGCCATCCAGCGCGTCACCGACTTCGCCGGTCGGACCCTGTCCAGCCAGCAGCCGGCATGCCGGACCGCCGTGGAGCCGAATATTGCCCGCGGTGTGAACTCGGTGCTGCAGGACGTGCTCAAGAAGGGTTCAGGCGTGTACATCAAACCGAAGGTCCAGAGCAAGGTCCCCGTGGCGGCCAAGACTGGCACCAACAACAGCAACGGCGCCACCTGGGTGCTCGGCTACACCACCGGCCTCGCCACCGCGTCCTTCTTCGGGGATGCCCTGAACGGCCAGAAACGGCCGGGCAGGAACATCACCATCAACGGCAAGCACTACGACCGCATTGATGGCTACATGATCGCCGGGCCGCAATGGGCCAACTACATGCTCAAGGTAGCCAAGATGTATCCGGCCAAACCGTTCCCCAAGCCCCCAGCGTCCATGATCCGCAAGGGCGGCAAGTAGCGCCGGAACTGCCGGCAGCCGCGCCTACTCAAAGCAGCAGGGCCTACTCAGAAGCAGCAGGGCCTACTCGAAGTGCGTCTCGACATCTGATGCGGAGAGCCTGCCCAGGAGCTCCACGGCCACGTCACGCAGCTTCTGGTTGCGGTTGCTGGAGACCTTGGCCAGGATGTCCATGGCTTCCTTCTGTGAGCACCTGTTCTGCGCCATGATCACCCCGCAGGCCACGTCGATCGCGGTCCGGCTCTGCATGGCGGCCTCGAGGTTCTGTGCACGCGTCTGGGCATCACCCATCCGCACGGAGAGGTGCAGCGTGCGGCTGGCCAGCTCCCCAAACTCCACTGCCTTGTCGAAGAGTTCGGCGGTGAAAATGCCCGGTGCCGAGCCGAAGAAGTTCAGCGCCGCACTGGTCCCCTCCCCGATGTCGAGGGGAACGCCCAGGGTGGAGTAGACGCCTTGCTCGGCGAGCCGCCTCTGGTACTCGGGCCACCGATCGTCCGTGTTGACATCGTTGAGCAATTCAGGGGCCATGGTGAACAGAGCCCGGATGCAGGGTCCGTCCCCCACGCGCTGCTCGATGTGGTCCAGCTCCACCGCACGGGGGCTGCTGCCGGCAACGGTGGTGGTATGCCTGCGCCGCTTGAGCGTCACAGCGCACTCGATGCCGGTACCGGCCAGGCCGCTGAGCGTGGAGGCGGCGAACGCGGCCAGCCCGTCAAGGAAGTTGTCAACGTTTTCGGCTCCAATCAGGATGTCCTGAAGTTGGAGTACAGCCGTTCCCTCGTTCGCTTCGGTCATTCCACAATGCTAGACGCCAAAAGTCCGCTTTAGGCTGCCTGCTCCCCCGTTTGGACCAGCTGCACACGCACGCCCGCATCCCTGAACAGTGCCACCTGGCCGGGGTCTGCGCCGGAGTCCGTCACAAGGGTCCACGGCAGGGCAAGTTTCGCCCACGCGTGGAACGGGCGTTTGCCCAGCTTGCCGGAATCCGCCAGGACATAGACCGCGTCACCGCGCCGGGCCATGAGCTCCTTGAGCCTGGTCTGTGCGTGGTCAGCTTCGCAGAGCCCGTCATCAGCCGTGACGGCGTCCGCGCCCAGGAAGACGCGGTCGAAGCTCATGCGTTCCAGGGCCGCCTCCGCCAGGGGACCCACAAACGTCTGGCTCACGCCGCGCAGCCGGCCGCCAAGGCAGTCCACCTGGATCCCCGGCGAGTCGGCCAGCTCCTGCAGTGTGTTGATCCCGGGGGTGGTGACGGACAGGTTCTCCCGTCCGCGCAGGGCGTGTGCCAGGGCGCCGACGGTGGATCCGCCGTCGAGCAGGATGTTCTCGCCGTCCTTCACCTCGGCAGCCGCCCAGGCCGCGATCGCGTGCTTTTGCTCGTATGCCTCGCCGGTCCGCTGCCGCAGGGACGGTTCGGGGTGCGCGCCCAGGGCCACGGCCCCGCCGTAGGTCCGGGCCAGCTTCCCCTGTTCGTTCAAATGGGCGAGGTCCCGCCGGATGGTGGAGGCCGTGACCCGGAAATGCCGCGACAGTTCCTCCACGGACGCCAGCCCCGTGGTGACGGCGAGGTGGTAGATCTCTTCGCGCCTGGCTTTGGCGGTGGTCATCTGTGGCTCTCCTTTGCTGTCACCATCGTAGGGGTCGGGCGGCGGTGCCGCCCTGTGCAGACGGCGTTTACTGCAAGCGTCCTACAGGGAGGCGCCTCCGCAGATGACGTAGTTCTGTCCTGTGATGGACTTTCCGTGCGGGCCCAGCAGGAAGCCGGCGAGCGCGGCAACGTCCTCCGGATCCACCAGCCGGCCGAGCGCCGGCAGCTTAGGAGGCGTGGCCGCCCGCCCCGGATCAGCCAGCATGGGGGTATCCGTGGGCCCCGGGGACAGCACGTTCACTGTAATGCCGCGCGGGGCGAGCTCCTGCGCCCAGGTCCTGCCCATGCCCATCAGCGCGGCCTTGGTGGCGGCATACTGGCTCTTGCCCGCCGCGCCCGTCGAGGTGCGGCTGCCGATCAGGAGCACGCGGCCGCCGTCGGGCATCCGCGGAACCACCTCGTTGGCCAGTACACTGGCGGCCCCGACGTGGACAGCGAACATGCCGGCGAGCGCCTCCGGGTCCAGCTCACCCAGCAGCGCCGTGCGCTGGTAGCCGGCGGCGTGCACCAGCGCATCCGCCGGCTCAATCCGCGCCGCCGTATCCGCCAGCGACGACGGATCGGACAGGTCTGCCCGCAGCCACCGGAACCCCGGTCCCAGCGAGGTCTCGCCGCGGCTCAGCCCGGTAACGGTCCAGCCGTCTGCCAGCAGCCGTTCGGCGATCGCCTTGCCGATGCCGGAGCTGCAGCCCGTGACAACCGCGTGGCGGGTCCCGGTCACTGCTTGTCTCCTCCCGGCGTTGCGCTGCCCTCGTAGGCCCACTGCGGGTCCACGCGGACGTACTTGATGGCCTGCCGGAAGTAGGTGTACGCGATGTGCAGCGCACCGTCCGGGCCCTGGTGGATGGACGGGTAGGAGTACTCCCTGTTCAGGCCGTCGCGGGAGTTGTTGGAGAGGCAGTAGCCGTCCCCCACATCGAGGTTGCGCCGGATGGGCCAGCTGCGGCCCGAGTCCTCGGAGATGGCCAGCGTCATGGGCGAGCGGGGCGTCCCCCAGAAGGCGCGGCGCCCGCCGTCGTCCGTTCCGGCGCTGACGGAAGGATCGGGTTCGGTGAGCTGGCCCTGTTCGGCGGCCAGGCCGTCGTCGTCGATTTCGTCGTAGAGCGACAGCCGCCGCTCGGTGTCCGCTTCCGCCCGGCTGTGGTTGTAGACCAGCGCCAGGCGGCCGTCCGCGAGCGCCGTGAACTGGATGGATGAGTTGTTGTTCGGCAGCTCCGTGGGAACCGGCTCGCTCCACGTGGTCCCGTCGTCCGTGGAACGGGATTCGTAGATCGAGTCCGCCCAGCGGCTGCGGAACAGCGCCAGCAGCGAGCCGTCAGCCACAGGCTGGATGTTCATGTGGACGCAGCCGAGGCTGCCGGGCAGGACCGTCCCGCTCCAGGTGGCTCCGCCGTCGTCGGAAATCATGACGGCGCTGTCGTCGCTGTTGCCAACCCATTTCTCCCCCGGCGTGGTGATGCAGCGGAAGACCGGGATGATCAGGCGGCCGGACGGCAGCAGGACCGGCAGCTGGCGGACAAACACGCCGCCTGTCTCGTTTGCCGGGAACAGCGTTTCCACCGGTCCCCACGTCCGGCCGCTGTCCGTGGAAGTACGACGGCGGACCTCGGCTGTGTCCTGGTTGCCCGCCTTCTGCGCGGTGTACAGAAGCCACAGGGAATCCCCCGGCGCGTTGAACAGGATCGGATTCTGCTCGGAGCGGGTGGAGTCGTCCGAAAGCTGCTGGGCCGGTGACCACTGGCTGCTGCCCGGTTCCAGCGTGGAGAACCAGATGGAAATGTCCGGCACGCCCTCCTGGGTGCCACCGAACCACACGCAGCCGAGGCGGCCGTCGGGCAGGGTCAGGAGATTGGCGGCATGGCTTTGCACGGTGGGTGCCGGCAGGTACGCGAAGTCGGCACCGTCCGCGCGCTTCACGGCGCCGTCGGGGGTGATGCTGCTGTACTCGGTGTTGGTGGTCTGCATGGCCTTAGCCCTCCGCGTTGCCGGCATCGGAGCGGGCCGCTGCCAGGTGCGCCTTGGCGGCCAGCTCGAGGTGGGTCAGGTCGGACGCGACCGTGGTGAAGGTGTAACCCTGCCGCAGCCGCTGGGCCGCGATCTCCCCGGCGGCCGTGTGGATGCCGGCGGCGATGCCCGCGGAGGCAGCCGCATCGGCGATGGTTTCCAGCGCCGCATTGAACTCGGCCTCGATGGCGGGATCGCCCGGGAAGGCGCCACCGACGGCGATCGCCAGGTCCGACGGGCCCACGTAGATGCCGTCCAGGCCGGGGGTCGCACAGATCTCCTTGACGTTGGCCAGGCCCTCGGGCGTCTCGATCATGGCAAAGACCAGGGTGGCTGCGTTGGAGTCGCCCGGTACGGGGCCGATCCGCAGGGCCGAGCGCATGGGCCCGTAGGACCGCCCGCCCATGGGCGGGTATTTGGCGGCAGCCACGGCTGCCGCCGCGTCTGCGGCGTTGTTGACGAGCGGGACGATGACGCCGACGGCGCCGGCGTCCAGCGCCTTGCCGATCGCGGTGAAGTCGTTTGCCTCGACCCGGACCATGCCGACGGCGGTGTGCCCGGCGTCGATGGCCATCAAGCCGTTCAGCACGCCCGAGTAGCCGAGCAGGCCGTGCTGGGCGTCCAGGGCCACGTAGTCATAGCCGAGCCGGCCGATGCGTTCCGTTGCCACGGGCGCGTCCAGCACCGCCCAGTAGCCGACGGCCTGTTCACGGGCGCGGATCTTGCGGGCGAATTCAATGGCCAGGTCCGATGTCATCTGTATCTTCTACCTTCAGGTCGTGGGTGGTCTTGGCGATTGCCGGGTGGGGGCTCAGCGGTTGTAGGCGGGCATGGGCCCGCGGAGCCCGGAGCCGACGGCGTCGCAGGCGGCGGTGACGTCCTCGGGCAGCGGCCCCTTGGCCACAGCGGCGATGTTGGCGCTCAGCTGCTCCACCTTGGAGCCGCCCAACAGCATGGAGCCAACGCCCTTCCGGTAGGCGAGCCAGCGCAGGGACAGCTCGGCGAGGGTGATGCCGGCCTGCTCGGCGATGCCGGCCAGGGCGTTCACGGCGTCGAACAGCTGCTTGTCCCAGTAGCGCTGGGTGTACATGGCAGCCAGCTTGGAGTCACCGAAGCGGCCTTCCGAGGGCTTGGCCTCGAAGCTGTGCTTGCCGGTGAGCAGGCCGCCGCCCAGCGGGTTGTAGACCATGGTGTGGACGTTGTGCGTGGCGGCGAACTCGAGGTACTCCTCCTCCACCCGGCGGGCCACCAGGTTGTAGAGCTGCTGTGCCACCACGGGCCGGGGTGCCCCCACCTCGCGGGCCACGTGGATCACATCGGCGATCTGCCAGGCCGCGAAGTTGGAGACACCCAGCCCCCCGATCTTTCCCTCTTCAGCCAGTTCGGCCACGGTGCGCAGGGTGTCCTGCAGCGGGGTGGCGCGGTCCGGCTGGTGCAGGTAGAACAGGTCGATGCTGTCCACGCCAAGCCGGCGCAGGCTGCCCTCCACGCTGTTGCGCAGCCCCTGCGGGGACAGCGGCGAGTGCTGGCCGTGGTCGGCGTGCGGCATGCCGGCCTTGGAGGCGAGGATGACCTCGTCGCGGCGGCCCTTGAGAAGGCGGGCGAGCATTTCCTCCGTCACGCCGCCCACGTAGGCGTTGGCGGTGTCGATGGTGGTGATGCCGGCGTTGAGCGCCTCGTCCACCATGCTCCCGGCGGTGGCTTCGTCGGCGGTGTCGCCGAACGTCATGGTGCCCAGGACCAGGCGTGAAATGGGAAGCTTCAGTCCTTCCACCGGGGTGCCTTCTGGCTGCTTGCTCATGCGTGTTTCTCCGTGGTTGCAGTGCGGGTCGGGTTTCGGTTTCTTCAAAGGGCCGCGGCCTCAGGCGCCCTTCAGCGCCAGCGACCGGACAACGTGCCGCGGCTTCAGGCCCCGCATGGTGGAGGGGTCCAGCGCGGCGCGGCGGAGCTTGCGGGTGTAGTCCTCCTTCGGCGCGGTCAGCACGGATGCGGTGCTGCCGGATTCCACCAGCTTGCCGCGCTGCATGACCATGACGCTATCGCTGATCTCCTGCACCACGCCAAGGTTGTGGGAGATGAACACGTAGGTGATGCCGGTTTCGTCCTGGATGGACTTCAGCAGCCGCAGCACCTGGGCCTGGACGGACACATCGAGGGCGCTCGTGGCCTCGTCGCAGACCAGCAGTTCCGGCTTGGAGGCGAGTGCCCGGGCGATGCCGATGCGCTGCCGCTGGCCGCCGGAGAACTCAGCGGGGTGGCGGTCCAGGGACTTGGCCGGCAGGCCAACCTGGTCGATCAGCTTTGCGGCTTCCTTGTGCCGCTCGGCCTTGGAGCGGACGCCCTGCAGCTTCAGCGGTTCGGCCACGATCTCCTGGGCGGTGAGGTGCGGATCCAGCGAGCCGTAGGGATCCTGGAAAACCATCTGGAACTTTGAGCGCAGCGGCCGCAGTTTGGCTTCGCTGAGCGCCGCCAGGTCCGTGCCGTCCAGCTCAATCCGGCCGCTGGCCGGCGTCACCAGCCGCATCAGCGCCTTGGCCACGGTGGACTTTCCGCAGCCGGATTCACCGACGACGGCGATCGTCTTGCCTTTGTCCACGGAGAAGGAGACGTCATCCACGGCACGGAACGTTCCGCCCGGCACGTGGTAATCCACCACGAGGTTCTCGACGGAGAGGAACGGCTTAGTCATGCTGGCCTCCGGTGCTGGTCAGTGCGGCTGTGGACTGTGATGCGGCTGTGGACGGGGAAGGGTTGGCTGCCGGGGTTTCGTCCCAGGGACCCAGGACCGGCACCGCGGCCAGCAGGCTGCGGGTGTACTCGGTGGCCGGGTGCTCCACGATCTGCTGGACCTCGCCGGACTCCACGAAGGAGCCGTCCTTCATCACGTGGATGCGGTCCGAGATGAGCCGGGCGACACCGAGGTCGTGGGTGATCATCAGGATGCCGATGCCGCGCTGTTCCTGGAGCTCGAGGAGGAGGTCCAGGATGCCGGCCTGCACCGTGACATCCAGTGCCGAGGTGGGTTCGTCGGCCACCAGGAGCTGCGGTTCGCTGGCCAGTGCGATGGCGATCAGCACGCGCTGGAGCATGCCGCCCGAGAGCTGGTGCGGGTACTTCTTCAGCTGCACGTCCGGCGTCGGGATGTGCACCTGTTCCAGAAGCCGGATAGCCCGGGCCCGGACGGCGTCCTTGTCCTTGGAGGCGGCGCCGGCGATCCGGATGGCCTCCGACAGCTGGCTGCCGATGGAGTGGACGGGGCTCAGGGCCGTCATCGGGTCCTGCGGGATGAGCGCGAGCGTCCGTCCGCGGACCTTGTCGATGGCCTTCGGCTCGGCCACCACGTCCACGCCGTCGATGAGCACGGTGCCGGAAAGCACGGCCAGATCGTCCGGCAGAAGACGGAGGATGCCCATCGCCGTCGTCGATTTGCCGGAACCGGACTCACCGATGATGGTGACCGTTTCGCCGCGGTGGATGCTGAAGTTCACCGAATCGACGGCCCGGATGATTCCGGCGTCGGTGATCAGCTCCACCTGGAAGTCGCGGACCTCGAGGAGCGGCTGTTCCTTATTGGCGTCCATGTCAGGCACCCTTCTTCTTGCGGCGGGGACGGTCGCGGAGGCCGTCGCCCAGCAGGTTTACGCCCACCACCATCAGCACGATCACCAGGCCGGGCAGGGTGACCATCCACCAGGAGGTGGTGATGTAGTCCTGGCCGTCGGAGATGATGCGTCCCCAGGTGGCGAACGGCCGCTGGGGTCCGGCGCCGAGGAAGCTGAGCGCACTCTCGAGCAGGACGGCCTGGGCCAGGAGGAGCAGCACCACGAGGGTTGCCTGCTTGATGACGTTGGGGATGATGTGCTGGATCAGGATCTGGATGCGGTGCAGGCCGAGGATGCGCGCCGCGGAGACGTACGGTTTTTCGCGTTCCACCAGCACCATGGACCTGGTCAGCCTGGCCACTTCCGGCCATTGGGCGATGGCGATGACGAAGGTGATCACCGGGATGGACGGACCGAAGAGCGCCACCACCAGGAGCAGCATCATGAGCAGCGGCAGGGACATCTGGGCTTCGAGGACGCGGGAGACCACCGTATCCACCCAGCCGCCGAAGTAGCCGGCGGCTGCACCGAGGATGATGCCGATGGCGCCGGAGACCACAACCGCCAGGATGCCGATGGTCAGGGATACCTGTCCGCCGTGCAGGACGCGGGAGAGCAGGTCGCGGCCCAGCTGGTCGGTGCCGAACAGGTGGCCGTCCACCAGCGGGGCGAGCCTGCGCGCCGAGAGGTCCTGGTGGTTGGCGTCCGGCAGGGGCAGCACCTGGGCCAGCAGGATGGGAATGATGACGATCAGCGTGCAGACGGCGCCGATGCGCAGTTTCCACTTGGCGGCGTTGCGGCGGCGGGTGGCGCCGGCCTTGGCTACGAGTTCCCTGGTGACGGCGCTCGGAGACGGGGTGCGTGTTGCGGTGTCGCTGAGGCTCATGCTGCTGCCGCCTTTCCAAGACGAACGCGGGGATCAAGAAGCGGGTAGGCGAGATCGATGACCAGCTGCACGGCTACCGCCAGCAGCGCCGTCAGCAGGACGGTTGCCTGGATGAGGGGGTAGTCACGGGTTTCCAGGGCCCGGACAATCAGGGAGCCGACGCCGGGCCAGGCGAACACCACTTCCACCACCACCACGCCGTTGAGCATGGCCGCGAAGCGGGTGCCCAGGGCGGTGAAGACCGGGATGGCGGAGTTCCCCATGGCGTAGCGCCAGGTGAGGGCGGAGCTGCCCACTCCCCTGGACCGTGCGACGGTCAGGTACGGGGCCGCGAAGTTGGCGGTCATCTCCCGCCGCACCATCCGGGAGATCAGCGCGATCTGCAGGATGGCGATGGTGACGGTGGGGAGGACGAGGCCGCCCCAGGTGGCGAAGCCGGAAGCCGGGAACAGCGGGATCAGGACGGCGAAGCCGGTCAGGAGCATGATGCCGGTCCAGAAGTCCGGCATGGACTGTCCGGCGATGGTGAGGACGTTGACGCCGAGTTCGCGGTTGGTGTCCGGACGGCGGGCCATCCACACGCCCAGCGGGATGGCGATCACGGCGGTAAGGAGGATGGAGGCGGTGGCGAGGGTCAGCGTGTACGGCATCCGCTCCGCCACGACCTGCATGGCCGGCGCCTGGAAGGAGTAGGAGGTGCCCAGGTTGCCGGTGAACAGCTGCTGCAGGAAGATCCAGTACTGCTCCAGCACGGGACGGTCCAGGCCGAACTGTTCGCGGACCTTGGCCAGCTGCTCCGTGGTGGCCAGCGGGCCGGCGTAGGAGACGGCCGGATCACCGGGGGCGAGGCGGATCAGGATGAAGACCGTGGAGACCGTCAGGAACACGGTCAGCAGGCCCTGGCCGAGCCGCTTGAGGATGTATTTGGTCATGGCTCAGGCCTCCAGCCGGACGTCAACAAGGGGGTAGGAGTTGGTGGGCGCCAGCGCCAGGCCTGCCACGCGCTTCTGGTGGGCCAGCACCGACTTCGGAACGAACGCCCAGGCACACGGCCAGGTGTCCCAGATGGCCTTCTGCGCGGTGGCCAGCAGCTGTTCGCGGCGCGCCGGGTCTACCTCGGAGGAGGCGGCCTGGATCTTGGCCTGCACGTCCGGCACCACGTAGCCCTGGTAGGTGTCGCGGGTCTTTTCCTTTTCCGCGGTTCCGGCGTACATGCCCTGCATCATGGTGATGGCCAGGCCGGTGGGGCTGCTGAAGCCGTTGCCGAGCAGGTCCCAGTCGCCCTGCTTGCCCTGGCGCCAGGCCAGGATGTTGCCGCCGGGCTCAAACTGCTGCAGCTGGGTTTTCACGCCGATGTTGCCGAACATCTCCACGAGCGCCTCCATGACGGAGGTGTCGGAGGCGAACTCCCCGGTTTCCCAGATGATCTTCAGGTTCAGGTCGGTGACACCGAGGCTCTTCAGCGTGGCCTTGGCCTTCTCCGGGTCGAAGGTGTAATTGCCGGTCTTGGCGAAGCCCGTAAGGCTGGACGGGACCACGCCTTCGGCCTCACTGACCGAATCGACCAGGACGTCCTTGACCAGCGACTCGCCGTCGACCGCCCAGCTAAGCGCCTGGCGGACCCGGACGTCGGAGAGCGGGTGGCTGGCCGGCTTGCGGAAGTTGTAGAAGATCTGGTTCAGGCGGAGGCTGGACGCCTCGGCCAGGACGACGCCGGGAAGTCCGGCCAGCTGTTCGCGCGAGTCGGGCGTGATGGAGTCAATGACGTCCACCTCGCCGCTGCGCAGTGCAATGACACGGCTGGATTCCTCCGGCAGGAAGCGGACCTCGACGTTGTCCACCTTGGGGGCGGGGCCCCAGTAGTTCTCATTGCGCTTGAGGCTGTAGGTGCCGGCGCCGCGGTTGAACTTCGTCACGACGTACGGGCCCGTGCCCACGCCTTCCTGCAGCTCTTCCGGCTTGTTCCGGGCTGCCGGGCTGATCAGGATCATGCTCATGAGGGAGTCGAGGATGGGGATGGGGTTCTTCGATTCCATCCGGAACGTGCGCTCATCCACGGGCACCACGGTGGGGAATTCGGGGAAGAACCCGGCCACGAAGGAACCCTGCACCTGCTGGTACATCTTCAGCGCGGTGGCAACGTCCTCGATCTTCAGCGGCGTGCCGTCTGAGTACTTGACACCTTCGCGGAGCCGCACGGTCCATACCGTGGGGGAAGTCATTTCAAAGCGGTCCGCCAGGACCAGGATCGGCTTGGTTTCGGGGCCGATGGCCGTCAGGCCCTGCCGCACCGCGCGCTGGACGGTGACGGCGGCGTCGAACTGGTTGAGCTTGTTGTCCAGGCTGACGAGCGACCTGTTTAGCGCCAGCGTCAGGGTGCTGGGGCCCGGCAGTCCGGTCGGGCCGGCACATCCGGCCACGGAGCCTGTGCCCAGGAGAAATCCGGCGGCTGCGCCGAACTGCAGGAGGCGGCGCCGTGAGATCTCACTTCCTTGAGGAAGAACGGTCATCGTTGACCTCTCGGTTGATTGGGACGGCTGGCGGCCGGATGGCCTGCGCCGTGTTACATGCATCACTCTGCCACCTCTGCGCGAAATGCGCAACTGATCTAGCGCAATCCGCGCAGTCATGACATCATGGTGCTACCGATCCACAGAAGAAGGGAGGACGACGTGGCTGCAGTCCTTATCCAGGCCGACGACTTTTCCGGCGCAGCAGAAGTGGGGCAATGCTTTGCAACCCAGGGGCTGGACACGCGGCTCCTCCTGTCCGCCCCCGAGGCTGGCACTGGCACCGGCCGCCACCCGGACGTCCTGGTGGTCGACACCCACTCACGGGCTATGGTTCCGGAGGCCGCCGCCGCTGCTTCGGCTGCCGTCTTTGGCAGCCCGGCCGCAGGCCGCGCAGGCGTGCTGTTCAAGAAAATCGATTCGCTGTGGCGGGGCAATATTGGGCCGGAACTCGCGGCACTTTCCGCACTGGGGCACCACGTGGTGGTGGCCGGCGCACTCCCCCAGCTGAACCGGACCGTCGTCGGCGGCCGGCCTTTCGCCGACGGTGTGCGGCTGGACCGCACGAACCTCTGGCGGGCAGAGGCAGCGGCCCCGCCCGCGGAGATCGCGCACTTGCTGCACGAAGGCTCTGCAGTGCAGCTAACGGACCTGTCCACCGTGCGGGCGGACAGCCTGACGGCCGTCCTCGGTGAAGCCCTCTCCGGACCATCAGCCGGCGCCACTCCCACCACAGTGATCGTCGACGGCGAGACTCCGGCTGACCTGGAAAAGGTCGCCGATGCTCTGCTGGCCCTGAACTTCAGTGCCGGCGGACGGCGCATAGTGCTGGCCGGGACCGGCGGCATGGCCCTGCTGCTGGCGGCGAAACTCGGCCCGGCTTCTGCGCGAAACGCGCAGGAACCCGGATCATCCCGCGTAAAGGCTGTGGCGGGCGCACCGCGGCCGGTGCTGGCCGCCGTCGGCTCCGCGTCCACGAAGGCCGCGGCGCAGCTGCGGAACCTGGAAGCCCGCGGTGTCACCGGCCTGCACATCACGCCCGGCGAACTGCAGTGGCCCGAAGATGTCCGCCCGAGGCTCGCGGAAGCACAACAGCTCCTGGCGGCCGGTGAGCCAACTGCCCTGACTGTCAGCGCCGACGTCGTCAATCCGCAGGAGTCCGGCAGGATCGTGCGGAACCTGGCGCGGCTGGCAGCGGAGGCGGCAGCGGCTCCCACCGGAACAGACCTGATCCTGACCGGGGGCGAAACCGCCCGCGAAGTACTCGACGCCCTCGGCGTCCGGTCGCTGACGCCGCTGGCGTCCGTGCAGCACGGCGCCGTGGTCAGCCTTTCCGACGACGGGCGGCTGGTGGGCACCAAGCCCGGCAGCTTTGGCGACGACGACGCCCTGGTCCAGCTTTACTCCGCCATCAAAGACCTTCGGTCTTCCAACAGCATTTCCCATCCCTCCCACATACCTGGAGCTCCAATGACATCAGCAGTGAACGCAACCGAACAGGACACCCGGCCCTTCATCGCCGTGACCATGGGCGACGGCGCCGGCGTCGGCCCCGAGGTGACCGTGGGCGCGCTCCTGGACCAGAACGCCTACCGGGACTGCCGCCCGGTGGTGATCGGCGACGTCCACCGGCTGCAGCTCGGCGCCAAGGCACTGGGTGTGGAAGCCAACATCGTCGAGGTGGAGACGGTGGGCGAAGCGGTCTTCGAGGCCGGCCGGATCAACGTGATCGACCCCAAGCTGCTGTCCGCCGACCTGCCCTGGGGCCAGGAGTCCGCCGAGGCCGGGAACGCCGCGTACCACTACATCCGGATCGCATGCGAGCTGGGGATGAGCGGCCAGGTCCAGGGCATCTGCACGGCGCCGCTGAACAAGGCAGCGCTGCATAAGGCCGGGCACATCTACCCCGGGCACACCGAGCTTCTGGCGCACTTCATGGGCATCGAGGAAGTGTCCATGATGCTCTCCACGCCCAAGGTCAAGGTCATCCACGTCACCACCCACATCGGCCTCATCGACGCCATCAACAAGATCGAGCCGGGCCTGGTGGAACGGACCGTCCGCCGCGGGCACAGCGCCATGCAGCGCGCCGGCATCGCCAACCCCAAGATCGGCGTCTGCGCCATCAACCCGCACGCCGGCGAGAACGGCCTGTTCGGCTACGGCGAGGAAGCGGAGAAAATCACCCCGGCCATCGAAAAGCTCCAGGCCGACGGCATCGACGCGGTCGGCCCCCTCCCGGCCGACACCGCGTTCTTCCTGGCAGGCCGCGGCGACTACGACCTCATCGTGGCCATGTACCACGACCAGGGCCACGGGCCGGTCAAGGTCCTCGGCATCGAGGCCGGCGTCAACATCACGGTGGGCCTGCCCGTCATCCGCACGTCCGTGGACCACGGCACCGCCTTCGACATTGCCGGCAAGGGCATCGTGGACGTGCGCAGCATGATCGAGGCGCTGCGCCAGGCGGCGGAGATGTCGCCCAGCCCCGCGGCAGCATAGGTACTGGGCAGCTTAGGTATTAGGAGATCTGCAGGCCGCCGTTGATGTCGTACGTCGCGGCCGTGATGTAGCCGGCATCCTCCCCCATCAGGAACACCATGAGGGCGGCGATGTCGCGGACGGTGCCCACACGGCCCATGAGGATGTCCCTGGACATGTCGGCTTTTCGCTCATCGCTCAGGGTGCCGCCCATGATGTCGGTGTCCACGGGGCCGGGGGCGATGCAGTTGACGGTGATGTTGTGCTGCCCCATCTCCCGTGCGAGCGCCCGGGTGAAGCCGATGATGGCCGCCTTGGAGGCGCTGTACGCCACCTTGGAGTAGGTGCCGCCGCCGCGCTGGGCCGAGATGGAGGAGACGCTGACCACCCGGCCAAGCCGGCGTTCGATCATTCCGCGGAGCACGCGCTGGGTGACAAGGAACGTGCCGGTCATGTTGATGCGGAACACACGCTCCCAGGCCTCAAGTGTCTCGTCCATGAACTCGGTGGGCGAGCTGATGCCCGCGAGGTTCGCGAGCGCCACGATGGGTGGCATGTTGGCCTCCACCTCGTCGATCGCTGCGTTGACGGTGGCCTGGTCGGAGACATCGGCCCCCACGCCCCTGGCCAGGACACCGTACACGGAGGAGATGTCCTCCGCCGCGCGCCGGGCCGCGTCGCCGTCGATATCAAGGATGGCCACGGACCAGCCGCCGCTGGCCAGCATTTCCGCTGTAGCCCGCCCAATGCCCCGTGCTGAAGCGGCCCCGGTCAGCACCGCGGTGCGTTCGGCCGGGAACGTGTCGTGGTGTGCCATGTCCGTAATCCCCTCTAGTACTTGGTGTCGTCGAACTCGTCGGCGGCAACCGCCTCTTCACCGACCGCGGCGGGAGTGCCGGGTTTCACGTGGCCCTCGGGACGCTTGCGGGCGTAGAGGTAGGTGGCGATGGCGGTGACGCCGAGGCAGGCGGCCAGGAACACGAGGCCGGACCGGTTGTCGCCGCTGGCGTCATTGAGCACGCCCACGATGTAGGGCGCCACGAAGCCGCCGAGGTTACCGAGCGAATTCACCATGGCGAGGCCGGCCGCGGCTGCAGCTCCCACGAGGGCCGTGGAGGGCATGGCCAGGAACGGCGCGATGGCGGAGTAAATGCCCATGGCCGCCAGGGTCAGGGCGATCATGGCCAGGATGGCGTTGACCTGGACAAGGTTGCCGGCCGCGATCAGGCCGATGGCGGCCATGACCATGCTGATGCTGGCGTGCAGCACCCGGTTGCCCGTGCGGTCTGACCGCTTGCCCCAGTAGTAAACGAATATGGCGGCAATCGTGTAGGGAATGGCAACGATGAAGCCCACCTCGGTGGTGCTGAACTTGCCCAGGGCCGCGACGATGGTCGGCATCCACAGGCCCAGGCCGTAGATGCCGCAGACCAGGCCGAAGTACAGGGCTGAGTAGGCGACCGTCCTGGAATCCTTCAGGCCGGCCAGGAAGTGGTGCGGCTGGCCTTTTTGCTTGTGGGCGAGTTCCTCGTCCATGGTCCGGGTCAGCCATTCCCGCTCATCGGCAGCCAGCCAGTGCGCGTGGCTTGGCTTGTCAGTCATGAGCACCGGAGTGAGCAGCCCGAGGAGGATGGCCGGGATGCCCTCGATGATGTACAGCCACTGCCACCCCTGCAGGCCCCAGATTCCGTCCATCTGCAGCAGGAGGCCGGACACCGGGGCGCCGAGGGCGTTGGAGATGGGCTGGGCGAGGATGAAGATGCCCAGCACGGTGACGCGCTGCCGCGCGGGGAACCACAGGGTCAGATAGAAGAGCATAGCCGGGAAGAAGCCGGCCTCCGCCGCGCCGAGCAGGAAGCGGATGATGTAGAAGGTGACCTCTCCGTTCACCAGGGCCATGGCCGTGGCGAAGATGCCCCAGGAGATCAGGATGCGGGCGATCCATTTGCGGGCACCAAACTTGTACATGCCCGCGTTGCTGGGAATCTCCAGGAGCGCGTAGCCCAGGAAGAAGATGCCGGCGCCCAGGCCGTAGGCTGCGGCGCTAAGGCCGATGTCCTCGCTCATGGTCAGCTTGGCGAAGCCGACGTTGTTGCGGTCCAGATACGCAATGAAGTAAAGCAGCACAATCAGCGGCATGAGGCGGCCGCGCACTTTCCGGAGGGTCCTCTGGCCCAGCTCGTCCAAGTGGTCCGCTGGATTCATAGCAGTCATGGTGCACCTCGCAGGGAGTGACGGGTCCGCCGGGTTCCGCGACGGAACAATTAAGGTGTACCACTCCGTGCATAGATAGTCATTATGCTTACTAAATTCTTGAGCTAAGGCCGTGCTGCTAATTCCTGCTGTTCAGCCACTCCAGGAGCCGGTCCAGAGGCCAGGTGGTGACGATCCGCTCGGCCGGGACGCCGTTGCGTTCGGCCCGTTCGGCGCCGTACTGCAGGAAGTCCAGCTGGCCGGGGGCGTGGGCATCACTGTCGATGCTGAACAGGCAGCCGGCCTCAAGCGCCAGCTGCATCAGGTTGTCCGGCGGGTCCTGCCGTTCCGGCCGGGAATTGATTTCGACGGCGACATTGGCTTCCGCGCAGGCCGCAAAGACCCGCTCGGCATCGAATTCGGACTCGGGCCGCGTGCCGCGCGAGCCCTGCATCAGGCGGCCGGTGCAGTGGCCCAGCACATTGGTGTGTGGATCACGGATGCCGCCGAGCATCCGCTCCGTCATGGTGCGGCGGTCCGAGCGGAGCTTGGAATGCACGCTGGCCACCACCACGTCCAGCCGGTCCAGCATCCCGGGCGTCTGGTCCAGCTCGCCGTTTTCCAGGATGTCCACCTCGATGCCGGACAGCAGCCGGAACTTCCCGTCGGCACCCCCGTTCAGCCCGGCCACCACGTCCAGCTGCTCGCTGAGCCGCTCGGCGCTGAGCCCGTTGGCGATCTTGAGGTTCGGCGAGTGGTCCGTCAGGGCGAGGTATTCGCGGCCGAGCGAGCGGGCGGCGTCCGCCATCAGCTCGGGAGGAGAACCGCCGTCGGACCAGTCGCTGTGGCTGTGCAGGTCACCGCGGAGCAGCGGGCGCAGCCCGTCTCCCCCGGCGGCGAGTGGTTTGGCGCCGCCTTGGCGCAGCTTTTCCAGGTAGTCGGGCACATCGCCGTCCACCGCCTGCCGGATGACGTTGAAGGTGGTGTCCCCGATTCCTTTCGTCCGCTTGAGCCGGCCGTCGCGGGCCCGCTCCGCCACCTCGTCCGGAGTCAGTGCGCTGATGACGCCGGCCGCCTTCCGGAAAGCCTGGACCTTGAAAGTGGGCGCTGCGCTGCGCTCAAGCCAGAAGGCAATCTCATTCAGGGCATCAGCGGCGTCCATGCAGTACTAGTCCTGGTGCAGCTGGATGAAGTTGCCGCAGCCGTCGTCGAACACGGCGGAAATCCCGGACGGATCCTCGGCGGGCTCGCCCCGGAACTGGACGCCGGCGGCGGACAGCCGCTGGTACTCGGCTTTGACGTCCGGCGTGCCGAAGACGATGGCCGGGAGCCCGGCGTCGTACAGTCCCTTGCTGTAGGCCGACGCGATGGGGTTGTCGCTCGGCTCCAGCAGCAGTCCGACGGTGCCGGACGCTCCGGGGTCCTTGACGATGAAGAGGTTGTGCTCGGGCATGGCCATGAGTGTGTCGAAGCCGAGGGTCTCCGTGTAGAAGGAGTGGGCCGCGGCTGGGTCCTGGACGTGGATGCTGCACATTTTGAGTCGCATGGCGCCTACGCTACGCCATTGACCGGGACGCCCACAGGGGCTGCAATTTAATTGCGGCCCGAGTTGCCGGGCAGCGCCCGTCCTTGGAGGTGCAGTGGTGTCCGTACTTTCCGAAGCCGCCCCCTGGGGGCTGCTGCAACTGGTCCTCTGGAGCGCGGTGCTGATGGCCGCCGTCGCCGGCACGGTTTTTGTGGTGCGGCACCATCTAAGGACGTCCGACGGCGACAGCCCGGACCTGCTGTTCTGGGACCTTTTCGGCGGTGCAGTGGTAATTGCCCCGTCCCTGCTCATTCCGGCGGTGGCCTCGCCGCCGGCGGGCTTGGCCCTGGCCGCGGTGGCGGGCGCGAGCGGGGTAGCTGCCTACCGCAGCAGCCCTGCGGTGCTTTCCTGGTTCGAGGCGCGGCGGCGCCGGCGGGTGGACGGGCCGCTGTGCCGGACCGCTGCCGCCACGCAGGAAGAGATTCTGGGCCGCTGGGCCCAGTACGAACTGGACCCAGCGCTGGCCATCAGCTACCCCGCTCTGGCCGACGTCAGGCAGCCCGAAACCGCTGCAATTGTGAAGGCCCTCCGGGAGGCCGATGCGTTGAAAGCCCTTGCTGATCCCGCATATCCGCGCGCCGTCGAGCGTCTGGGCCTGGCGCTGGAACGTGCGGAAACCGCGGCGGGCGTCCCGGCGGGCCTCCGGCCGGCGACACGCGGGACTTGTTCAACGGGCCTTTTTCGGGAAGGGTAGTAAGCACCCTTAGCAGTTCCGGAAATCGCAAAGGAGAACACCATGCAGATCGACAAGTCCCAGATCCTCGAATTCCTCAGGTCCCAGGGTGACAACGACAAGGCTGCCCAGGCCGAGACGCAGCTGCCTGACCAGGTGGACACCGACCAGCATGCCGGCCTGCTCTCCCAGCTTGGCATCAACCCCGCGGACCTGCTGGGCAAACTCCCCGGAGGATTGGGGGACAAGCTCGGCGGCCTCGGCTTGTAGCCAGGCCCCCTGGCCGACAGCACTACTGAGAAGACGGGTTCCTTCCGGGGCCCGTCTTCTCCTTGTGGTTTTGGCCTCATCTGTCCGGTGCCCTGCCGCAGAAAATATAGGCTTAGACGTCGGCCCAGGAGCGGAAATGGTGTGAGGACAACAGTTTGGACGGAGTCTTAAAGGGATTCTTTGTTGTGGGCGTGGTTCTGCTCGTGGGGTACATCCTCGCCAGAACCAATGCCCTCGGTCCCCACGGGACAAAGGTGCTGTCCACCCTGACGTTCATGGTGGGGCTGCCGAGCCTGATGTTCTCCACGATTGCGTCCCGGCATATTTCCGAGATCCTGAGCCAGACAGGCCTCATCTCCGTCGTCACGGCACTGTGCGTCATGGCGCTGTTCGCCCTGAGCGGGGCCATAGGCAGATGGGGCGTCAGACGCACCACGGTCGGGGCGCTGGCCACAGGAATCGTCAACTCCACGAACCTTGGCGTTCCGTTGTCGCTGTACATTCTGGGCAGTGCCACCTTCGTCACCCCCATCATGCTGTTCCAGCTGGCCCTGCTCACCCCGGTGGCGCTGACCATCCTGGATCTGACCGATCCCGAGG
This sequence comes from Arthrobacter sp. NPDC057009, assembly GCF_042673905.1. NCBI lineage: Bacteria > Bacillati > Actinomycetota > Actinomycetes > Micrococcales > Micrococcaceae > Arthrobacter > Arthrobacter sp. NPDC057009. The sequence continues at coordinate 189,445 of NZ_JBHUSB010000008.1, read as the reverse complement.
GCAAAAGGTCGTCGGTGTGGAGCATCCTGTCCACACCGCTGCGCAATCCCGTTACGGTGGCGGCCATTCTCGGCGTCATCGTCAGCGCCGCCGAAATTGAGCTGCCTGACCTGGTCCTGGATCCGCTGGAACTGGTGGCCCAGCTGACGGTGCCGCTGATGCTGATCATCTTCGGTATGTCACTCCATGGCCTCTCACCGCGCCAGGACGTGGCTGACCGCGTTCCCACGCTGTTCGCCGTCATCCTCAAGTCGGCTGTCCAGCCTGTGCTCGCGTGGTTGCTGGCCGTGCTCGTGTTCCGCCTGGATACCTTCAGCACGTTCGTGGTCACGGCCTGCGCCATCCTGCCCACCGGACAGAACGTGGTCCTGTATTCGGTCCGGTACGGCGTGGGCCAGAATCTGGCGCAAACAACGGCAGTGGTTACCTCCGCCCTGGCTGTCCCGCTGCTGCTGGGGGCAGCCTGGCTGTTTGGGTGAGTCCCGCTGGTGGAGTCCTGCCGGCGCTACTGACGGCGGATGCCTCCGCGGAATACACTCGGCTCCTACGGGCCGTTCGGCAGAGAGAGGCCAGCCATGGACTTCCGACGCGATGATGAGTCACCACTGAACCCCTTCCCCCACTACGAGCGGATGCGGGCATCCGCTCCCGTGTTCCACGACGAGGAGTCCGGCAGTTGGCACGTGTTCCGGTACGACGACGTCCAGCGGGTTTTGTCCGACCACGGCACCTTCTCGTCAAGGATGGGAGGGGACGATCCGTCCGAAACAGGCCAGCTCTTCGCGGCGAGCCTGATCACGGCAGACCCGCCCCGGCACCGGCAGTTGCGTTCCCTCGTAACCCAGGCGTTCACGCCCAAGGCAGTCGAAGCGCTTGCTCCCCGCATCTCCGCGCTGACCGGGGAACTGCTGTACGCGATGGCCCCCAAAGGTTCCGCAGACCTCATCGACGAGCTTGCCTATCCGCTGCCGGTGATCGTCATCGCGGAGCTCATGGGCATTCCCGCGGAGGACCGGGACCGTTTCAAACACTGGTCGGACGTCATCGTCAGCCAGACCCAGACCGGAGACCAGACCGGCGATCACAGCTCCACCAACCGGGAGATGACCGAGTACTTTCTTGCCCTCATCGAACACCGCAGGCGCAACCCCGGAAGCGACCTGATCAGCAACCTGCTGGAGGCCGAAATCGAGGGGCAGAAACTCAGCGTCCCCGAACTGCTGGGCTTCTGCGCCCTGCTGCTGGTGGCCGGTAATGAGACAACCACCAACCTGATCGGCAACGCAGTCCTCTGTTTCACCGAAGGGGCGGAAACGATGGAACGGCTGCGCGCCCAACCGGCACTGCTCCCCCAGGCCATCGAGGAAGTGCTGCGCTACCGCTCACCGGTCCAGTCGATGTACCGGGTGACAGCCGCCGAAACCGAGCTCGGCGGCTGCCAGGTCCCCGCCGGCGCCCCGCTGGTGGCCTGGATCGGTTCAGCCAACAGGGATGAGCGCCAGTTCCAGCACCCCGAACAGTTCGACATGGACCGCACACCGAACCGGCACCTGGCCTTTGGCCATGGCATCCACTTCTGCCTCGGCGCCCCGCTGGCCAGGCTCGAAGCCAGGACGGCGCTGCAGGGCATCCTGCAGCGGCTCCCCGGACTGGCCCTCGCCCCGGGAGCGCACCTGGAACGGATGGACAGCACCATCGTCTACGGGGTCAAGGAGCTGCCCGTCACCTGGCAGGCGTGAAAGGAAGCCCAGCCCTCGGTTGTTCCGCGAGGTAGCCGAACAGCTGCCGCAGCCCGAAGGTCCACTCCGGCAGTTCCTCGGCCGCTCCCACGCGGTTGACCAGGGCACCCAGGTGGCGGCTCCGGATGGTCACAACGTCGCCGTGCTTGTGCGTGAACCCCTGCCCGGCCTCGTCGCGGTCCTGGGTCGGCGCGAACAGCGTGCCCGTGAACAGGGCGAAGCCGTCCGGGTACTGGTGGTGGCTGCCATGGGTGGCAGCCACCAGCTCCTCGAAGGGCCTGCTGATCCGGGCGAGGGTGTTCCGCCCCTCGAGCAGATAGCCGTCCGGTCCTTCGACGCGCAGCAGGATCTCCTCCTCGCGCAGCGTATCGAGAGTGAAACCGCCGTCGAAGAGCCTGATGAGCGGCCCCAGCGCACTGGACGCATTGTTGTCCTTGGCCTTGCCGAGCAGCAGGGCGCTGCGGCCCTCAACGTCGCGGAGGTTGACGTCGTTGCCGAGTGTGGCTCCCACCACCTCGCCGCGGGACGTGGCGATCAGCACCAGTTCGGGTTCGGGGTTGTTCCAGGAGGAGAACGACGGAATTCCGATGCCTGCGCCCAGGCCCACTGAGGACAGCACCGGGGCTTTCGTGAACACCTCCGGGTCCGGCCCGATGCCCACCTCGAGGTACTGGGACCAGAGACCCTCGGCAATCAGGATCCGCTTGGCCTCGGCCGCCGCCGGGGAACCCGGCCGGACCATGGAGATGCTGCCGCCGAGGGCCTTCCCGACCAGTTCCCGCATCTCGGCTGCCCGCCCCGCATCGCCGGCACATCTTCCTCGATGACGCGCTCAATCATGCTGTCCACGAACGTCACGCCGCACGCCTTGATGACCTGCAGATCCACCGGGGCAAGCAGGTGCGGGCGGGCGGTGTCCCCCGCCAGGGAAGAGCGGACGACGTCGGCTGTCACCCACCGCTGTTCCGTCAGCTCCGGATCGGCGAGCGCCGCGCGGACGGCCGCGGCGGGGCTGGGCAGTTCGAGAAGCTCCGACACTGTGCCGGCCAGCCGGGTCAGGTCAAATATCGAGTCCCCGCTGACCGCAGCCACGCGCGGGCCCCCGGTCTCGGGGTCCCAGACCCTGCCGATCAGCAGCGCCTGGTCCGCGTCCTCCGGAAGGACTGCCTCGGGAATTGCCGGGGCGGTCACGGGCGGCCTCCGGTTTCCGTACCCGGGACGGGATCCGATGGCCGCCGCCAGACGCCGTCCACGCGCTGCGGCACATTCCAGGGGTTGCTGTCCCGCAGCGGTTCGGGCAGCCGGGCAGCGGGGAACGACTGGTAGGCCACAGGCCGCAGGAAGCGGCGGATAGCGGCCGTCCCCACGGACGTTGTGGCCGACGTCGTGGCCGGGTACGGTCCCCCGTGGTTCTGCGCGTAACTGACAGTGACGCCTGTGGGCCAGCCGTTCCACAGCACCCGGCCACTGATGTCGGTCAGCCTGGCACCCAGCTCGGTGACGTCGTCGTCCTCCTCGGCCTGGAGCGTGGTGGTGAGCTGTCCTTCGAGCAGTTCGGCGAGGCCCGGAAGCTCAGCCCCGTCCGTGTATTCGACCACCAGGCTGGCGGGGCCGAACATCTCCTGCTTCAGGAGGGCGGGATCCCTGCGCACGGCGTCCGCCGTGGTGCGCAGGATGGTGGGCGCCGGCGCTTCAGCAAAGTCACCCTCCAGCAGCACTTCAACGCCGTCGGCGCCGCTGAGTCCCGGACGGCGTCGCTGTAACCGCCGTGCAGGCGTTCGCTCAGCAACTGCGCCGGAGTGAAACCGGCGAGCGCGCCGGCCAGGACACGCCGAGCCTCTTCCGTTTCCCCGGCGGACCCTGCGGCGGGAATGAACAGCAGCCCCGGCTTGGTGCAGAACTGGCCCATTCCCAGGGTGAAGGAGCCGGCGTACCCTGCGAGGATTTCGTCGCGGCGGGCCGCCCAGGCGTTCGGCGTGACAAAAACCGCGTTGATGCCGCCCAGCTCGCCAAAGAACGGGATGGGCTCGGGCCGCGCGGCGGCCCGGTCCAGCAGCGCCCGGCCACCCGCCGTCGAACCCGTGAAGCCGATGGCCTTCACCAGCGGGTGGTCCACGAGAGCCTCGGCGGCACGCCGTCCGGTAACAAGTGAGAACAGACCCGACGGCGCCCCGGACGCAGCAAGCGCGGCGGTCACCGTTTCCGCAGTGCGGGCTGCCAGGCCGCGGTGGCCGTCGTGCGCCTTGTGCACGACGGCGCAGCCGGCAGCGAGCGCGGACGCGCTGTCCCCGCCCATCACACTGAAGGCAAAGGGAAAGTTGGATGCCCCGAAGACGCCCACCACGCCTAGCGGAACGTTGTAGCGCCGCAGGTCGGGGCGGGGACCCATGCCCCACGCCGGGTCGGCGTGGTCGATGGTCGCGTCGAAGTGCTCGCCCTGCAGGATCTCTGCGGCGAACAGCCGGAGCTGGAAGACGGTGCGGTTGAGCTCACCCTCCAGCCTTGGAACGCCGAGGTGGGTCTCGCGTGCGGCGATCTCCACCAGTGTTTCGGCGTCCTGCGCCAGCCCGTCCGCCACGGCCTCGAGCCAGGCAGCGCGGGTGGCCGGCGTGGCGGTCCTGCCCCTTTCGAAGGCCGACTGCGCAGCCTCAACGGCCGCAGCGAGCTCCCCGGCGGTTGTGGTTTCATCGGTGACGGCCCCCACGAGCCCGCCGGTCACTGGGCGGCTCCCGCGGGAGCGAGGTTTGCACCCGTGACGGCGGCACGGCTGCCCACTTCCTGCCATCCGGCACCGGCAGGGAACTCCCACCGGGACCGGGAGGCGCTCAGCATCTCCGCACCGGTTCCGGGCAGGACCGGGGCGGCATACCGCCCGTTGATGATCCGCACCGGTTCGGCGAAGTGCTCATGCAAGTGGTCGACGTATTCGATCATGCGGCCCTCCTGGCTGCCGCTGACGACCGCATAGTCGAAGAAGGAGAAGTGCTGGACCAGTTCGCAGAGGCCCACACCTCCGGCATGAGGGCAGACCGGAATGCCGAACTTGGCCGCGAGCAGGAGAATGGCGATGTTCTCGTTGACGCCGCCCACACGGGTTGAGTCGAGCTGGAGGACATCGATGGCTCCGGCCTGCAGCAGCTGCTTGAATACAATGCGGCTGGCCACGGCCTCGCCGGTGGCCACCCGGACCGGTTCAACGCCCTTTCGAATTTCGGCGTGGCCCAGGATGTCATCCGTGCTGGTGGGCTCTTCGATCCAGTACGGATCGAATTCGGCAAGCTCGTTGACCCAGGTGATTGCTTCAGACACTTCCCAGCGCTGGTTCGCGTCAATCGCGATGGGCAGGTCTCCCACGGCCTCGCGGGCGAGGGCCATGCGGCGGCGGTCGTCATTGATGTCGCCGCCCACCTTGAGCTTGATCATGGAGAAGCCCTCAGCCGCTGCCTCCTTGCTCAGCCGCACCAGCTTCTCATCGCTGTACCCCAGCCAGCCGGGCGAGGTGGTGTACGCCGGGAATCCGTCGGCTTTGAGCGCGGCAATCCTTGCAGCTTTGCCGGCCTGTCCGGCACGCAGGATTTCCAGCGCTTCCTCCGGGCTGAGGGCGTCCCGGATGTGGGTGAAGTCCACGACGCTGACCAGCTCTTCCGGGCTCATTTCGCTGAGCAGGAGCCACAGGGGCTTGTTCTCGCGGCGGGCCCGGATATCCCACAGGGCACTGACCAGCGCGCCGCAGGCCATCTGGGTCACGCCCTTTTCAGGCCCCAGCCAGCGCAGCTGGGAGTCGTGGATCAGCCGCCGGGACGCAGCGCCGAGATCGTAAATCAGTTCGTCGATGTCACGGCCCACAAGGAGGCGGGCGTAGGCGTCGATGGCCGCAGTGAGGATTTCATTGCCGCGGCCGCAGCTGAAGACGAAGCCGTGGCCCTCGTCGCCGGCGTCGGTGCGGATGACCACGTAGGCGGCGGAGTAGTCGGGGTCAACGTTGACCGCATCGGAACCGTCCAGTTCCAGTGAAGTGGGAAACCGGACGTCCTGGGTGTTGATGGAGGTGATGGAAGGCATGGCGCTTCTTTCGCGTCTTGTGACCGGCAGGTCAGGGATCAGAATGATTTCCTATATGAATTTCAATAATCATATAGGACATGTGATGCAGATCAAGCCCCTTGCTTCAAAACCGGACGCGCCGCCGCGTTTCGGGCACGAAAAAGCCCCGGCCGCAAGGGCCGGGGCCTGTCGGCGCCTCCATGACCGCCGCTACTTGATGATCCGCTTTCCTGGCACACCAACCTCGGACAACGGGGCCAGGTCACCCTCGAAGGCCTGGGCGAACCTGTCGAAGGAGTTGCGGATATGCCGGGTCATGGCCGTCTCGGCCGCCTCCGGATCGCACGCCTCAATGGCATCCGTCACGGCAGAGTGCTCCTTCACGGTGATGGCGCCGTCCACGTCCGCAGGATAGAGCCGGAAGGTATGAAGGTGGCAGTGGGTCTGGGCGAAGGCGTGCCTCACCACGGGGTTCCCCGAGGCGGCGAGGATGGTGTCGTGGAAACGGGTGTCGTGAGCGACGAGGTCCTGGCGCAGGTCCCTGGTGACCTTCATCGTCTCCCTGAACGCGGCAAGCTCCTTCTCCAGGGAGGGCGCCGGATTGGCCAGCCTGTCAACGGCGGCGGACCTGGCCGCCCAGGGTTCAACGAGCAGCCGGAACTCAAACAGCGAGCGCAGCTCCGCGATATCCAGCAATGGCGTGGTGCTGTAGCCCCGGCCGGGGCTGTACACCACCAGGTTGTCGCCCTCCAGGCGCTGCAGCACCTCGCGGACAGGCGTCTGGGAAACGCCCAGGCTGCGTGCAACGGCGTCGATGTTGATGCGCGCACCCGGGGCCATGTCACCCTCGAGAATGGCCGCACGCATCGACGCGTAGACGTCGCTGACAGCGGCCTTTCCGCGGGAAGTGTCGGATGCTTGACGTGGTGGCACGCGTTTACCTCTTGGTTCTGCTCTGGCTGGACTCGCTGGGGGAATCATAAGCCACCCGCTCCAGCCGTCCGGGAAACTTTTTTCGGCAGCCACTTGATCCCCGGAAGTGAATCTATATGATTAACCAGATTCCTATATGATTTTGGCGCCGATCTCTTCGGCGTCTTCCCCTCCCGCCGGTGCCTACAGCACCCGAAGCCATGTTCACGTCGAAGGAGACCGCATGACTACGCTCGGAAGCAAGACCGCCGCCACATCATCCGCCACGGCACCCCGCATCATGACGCGGAAGCGCTGGGTCATCATCTGGCTCGCCTTTGTGGGCCTCAGCATCAACTACCTCGACCGCTCAAGCCTCAGCGTCGCCCTGCCGTTCATGGGCAAGGACTTTGAACTCACCGCCACCCAGCAGGGGCTTATTTTCGCCGCCTTCTTCTGGGCCTACGACTTCTGCCAGCTCGCGGCCGGCTGGTATGTGGACAAGGTGGGTCCGCGCCGGTCATTCTCCCTGGCGGCGGTCTGGTGGTCCGCTTTCACCATGGTGACCGCCGCTGCATCGAACTTTTGGTCGCTGTTCGCTGCCAGGTTCCTGCTGGGCGTCGGTGAGAGCCCGGCACCCAGCACCGTTGCCCAGGTGGTGGCAACGTGGTTTCCGGTCCGGGAACGCGCCTTCGCCACAAGCATCTGGGATTCCGGATCCCGGGTGGGGGCAGTGATTGCACTGCCGATCGTCACCCTGATTGTTGCCCTCACCTCCTGGCACGCGGTGTTCATTATCATCGGCCTCGCCGGCATCATCTGGGCCGCTGCGTGGTGGAAGTACTACCGCAGCCCCGAAGAGCATCAGGGTGCCAATGCCGCCGAAGTGGACTACATCCGCGAAGGCGGGGCGCGCGGTGAGGCCAGCGATGATGCAGGTGCCGCAAAGCTGCCGTGGCGGTCCCTCTTCAAGTACCGCACGGTGCTCAGCATGATGTTCGGCTTCTTCTGCCTGAACAGTGCCATTTACTTCTTCATCACGTTCTTCCCGAGCTACCTCGTGAAGGAGCGCGGCTTCGACCTGCTGAAGCTGGGCTTTTTTGGTGCCATCCCGGGCATCTGCGCGGTGCTGTTCGGCTGGCTGGGCGGGTATCTCGCCGACCGCGCCGTCCGCTCCGGAGCGTCCGTGACCAAGGTCCGCAAGACCGCCATCGCCGGTGGCCTCGCCGGCGGCTCGGTCATCATGTTCGCCGCCCTCGTGCCCGAGGCCTGGATGGCCCTCGCCCTGCTGTCCGTGGCGTACTCCTGCCTGACCGTCGCCGCCACGGGCATCTGGTCGCTGCCGGCAGATGTGGCACCAAGCTCCCGGCACGTGGGCTCCATCGGCGGCCTGCAGAACTTCGCCTCCAACCTCGCCGGCATCTTCACCCCGATCCTGATCGGCGTGCTGGTGGACCAGACGGGCTCATTCATCGCCCCGCTGGCGGTCATCGGCGTGGTGTCGCTGATCGGCGCCGCGAACTACCTGTTCATCATGGGCAAGATCGAACCCCTGACGGTCAAGGAAGCCTAGCAACAAGAGACAAAGCAATGGGACCCACACCGAAGGTGTGGGTCCCATTGCTGTCGTTGGCGGGGCTACAGCTCCACGGTTCCACTCTCGCCGACGCTCATGCGGCTGTGGGTGACCTTCGACTTGACCCACTGCAGAACCGTCGCGGCGGTGCCGCCGGGGCTGGTCCAGTACTCAGCGGAGTCGGAGTCCACGTGGAGCAGGACCACTTCCGGGGTGTCGGGCCCGTCCGGGAACCAGGCCTCGACCGACTGGTTCCACAGTTCGCGGATCTTGGCGCGGTCCCGCACCACTTCAGCGGTACCGGCCACCGACACCCACTCGGTGCCCTTGCCGAAGGAGACGTTGACCCTGGCGTCGGCGGCAACGTGGGCCACCTGGGACGTGCCCTCCCCCGTGAAGAACCACATGTCGCCGTCGTCCTTGACGTCCTGGACGGCCAGCGGCCGGCTGACCAGGGCGCCTTCCCCGTTGATGGTGGTGAACATTCCGATGTGGGAATCGTTGATGATGTCCGTGACCTTGCTGATGCTTTCCGTGCCCGTCATGCTGTCACCTCGCGGTTCTTGTCAGTACGTTCGGTTGATCCGGGTCATTGCCCGGCCCCAGCCTATTGGTAAGTGTGCTTACTTTCCAGTCAGAGCCCCCGCGCCAGCACCTTCCCCCGGAAAAACCCGGGCCGGATCCGGGCCATGACCAGCATCGCGATTACGCCGAGCAGGATGACGCCCATGCCCAGGATGAACACCATGCCCACGCCGCCCACGGATGACCCGGAACCGTACTCCGGGTCCATGGAGTCGTAGGCCGTCTTGACGAACATCACCAGCAGGATGACGCCGCCCAGCAGCGGGGCCAGGAATTTGAAGAGGAACGCCCGAATACTTGTGAACGCCACGGCCCGGAAGAACCAGACGCATGCGAGCGCCGTGATCCCGTAGTAGAAGCAGATCATCATGCCCAGCGCCGTGATGGTGTCCCACAGCGCATTCTCCGAGGTGGTCCGCGTGATGACGTAGAACGCCGCCGCAGCGACGCCCGCCGCAATCGTGGCCCAGCTCGGTGACTTGAACGTGGGGCTGACCCTGCCGAGCGTTGCGGGCAAGGCGCGGTAGTGGCCCATGGCCAGCAGCGTGCGGGCCGGGGAGACGAACGTTGACTGCAGCGACGCCGCCGAACTGCTCAGAATGGCCAGGGACATCAGGATGGCGAAGGGCCCCATGACCGGCCCGGACAGGACGGCGAAGATGCTGGACTGGTTGTCCGGGTTCCCGGCGCCGAGGCCGGTGCTACCCACGCCGGCAAAGGACAGCGTGGCCAGCGCGGCCGTCATGTAGATGGCCACGATGACGACGACGGTTACGGTCGCCGCCCGTCCGGGCGTCTTTTCCGGGTTGCGCGTCTCCTCGTTCATGGTGAGGGTCACGTCCCAGCCCCAGTAGATGAAGATCGAGAGCGACACCCCGGCCGCGAAGGCGGAGAAGGAATCCACGGCGAAGGGGTTGAACCAGTCCGGCGAGATGGCGGTGGCGTCGAAGGCTGTCCCGTTGGCCACATGCACGAACGCTGCAACGGCGAACCAGCCCAGCACCAGCAGCTGGAAACCCACCAGGACGTACTGGACGCCCTTGGTGGTTTCCATGCCGCGGTAGGAGATCCAGCAGGCCGCCGCGATAAACACCAGGGTGGTGGCGATGTTCAGCGGCAGGTTCGCGCTCAGCCCAGCCACCTCGGGATTGCCGAGGAGCTGGGCCAGCATCAGGTAGAAGAAGTCGACGGCGACCGCCGCCAGGTTGGACAGCACGATGATGGTGGCGGCGATCAGCCCCCACCCTCCCATCCAGCCGATCCACGGGCCAAAGGCGCGCGTTGCCCACGTGAAGGAGGTTCCGGCGTCGGGCATTGCATTGTTCAGCTCCCGGTAGCCAAGCGCCACGAGCAGCATGGGGATAAATCCCACGAGGAAGACCGCCGGCAGGTGCACACCCACCTCGGACACGGTGGGACCGAGGGCAGCGGTGAGAGTGTACGCCGGAGCGATGCAGGACACCCCGATCACCACTGCGCCGACCAGCCCGACCGACCCGGCCTTAAGGCCCTTTTCACTCAGGCTCTTGTGTGTGTCCTGGCTGACGGGGGCTTTTGTACTCATGGGATTGCCTCTCCGGAGTCATTCATCGTCGAATGGGTGCGGGCGCTGGGCTGTTAGCCGACGGCGGCCGCTGCGTCCGCCAGGTCAGGTGCCGCTGCGCCTGCTGCTTCGGCGATGCGGGCGGCGGTGGACTGGCCCATGCGGACGGCGCCGTCCACGTGCTGGTAGCCCTCGGCGGCGAGGTCGGAGGAGCACCAGTAGATCGGGCCGACAGGTGCGTGCTGGTCCTTGCCGTAGCGGTGCAGTCCGCCGAGGTCGTAGCTGGCAGCGTAGGCTCCGCGGGTCCATTCCTCCGAACCCCAGTCGGATTCGTAGTACACCTCAGGTTCCAGGGCCTTGTCCCCGAGGAAGCCGGCGATCGATTCCAGGATGGCCCGCTTGCGGTCTGCGGCATCCAGTTCGAAGACTGCGTCGGCCTTTTCATCGGAGACGAAGCCAACCAATGTTCCGCGGGTGTCGCCGTGGTTGGTGTTGTCGTAGACCTCCTGGACCAGCGAGCCGGCGCCGAAACCGGTACCGGAGAGCCCGTCCTCGCGCCAGAACGGCGTGCTGTAAACGGCGTGGACCTTGATGACCAGGCCGAGGGACTGGTGCTGGTGCATCTGGTGCTGGCGGCGCGGCAGCGGCGGGTTGAAGGAAACGCGGGAGTAGAGGTTGGGCGGCACGGCCATGATCACGAAGCGTGCGTTTACGGTGGCCCGGTCGGAGACTGCGGTGACGCGGTGGCCGTTGCCGCCGTCGGCCTCCCAGTGGATGGTGCGCACCGGGCTGTTCAGGACGAGGTCGGCCCCCAGTTCCGCTGCCTGCAGCAGGGAGACCTGCTGCATCCCGCCGATGACCCGCTTGTCCAGGATGAAGTCCTCGTCCGTCAGGTGCGTGAAGGAGCCGGCGGAGGCGGCCATCAGGACGGCCTGCAGGGCGGAGAAGGCGTGGGCCGGCTTGGTGAGCATGCCCCCGGCGATGAACAGCCCGATGTTGTTGCAGGCTTCCTCGTCCCGGGAGTTTTGGCGCAGCCAGTGGTGGAAGGAGATGGTGTCCAGCTCCCGCGCCTTGGGGTGCGCCCACGGTTCCGCGGCGCCGATCTCCGCCGCCAGTTCATCCAGCAGGGCGGTGAGCTTGTCCATCTCGGCGGCCGTGGTGGCACTGACCGGGAACATGTCCCCGGTATAGCGGACCGGTGCGCCGTCCGCGCCGATGTAGACGGACTCGCCTTCGCGGTAGCGGGAGTAGGTTTCCAGGCCGAGCTCGTCCAGCAGGGCCAGCAGTGCGGTCTGGTCCGGCGAGACCCACTGGCCGCCGATTTCGAGCATGGCACCGTCCACAGTGTCGGTCCACGTCCGGCCGCCCACGCGGTCACGGGCTTCCAGCACGGCCACGGTCAGGCCAGCCTTTTTCAGTTCGCGGGCAGCGGTGAGGCCGGAGGGGCCGGCACCTACGATCACTACGTCGCGGTCAAGATTCAGCATGATGTCCTTTCTCTGTGGCCGCGTAAGTGAGGCGAACCACTAAATGAATGCCATTCATTTATAAGAACTATAGAGGCTTTGGCGGGGAAGCGGAAGAGCCTGATGGAATAATGCGAAAGGACGTTCACCGGAGAAAGGGCAGCCATGCCGGCAACACCAGCCGTAGCAACAGCCGGTTCAGCAACGGCAGGCTCAGCAACAGATCGCCAGGGGAACCGGCGCCGCGCCGGACGCCCCGTGGGCGGCGTGCTGGACAAGGGCGGCATCACGGAAGCCGCCCTGCGGCTGATCGAGAAGAAGGGCTATGACGGCCTGACCATGGCCGCGCTGGCCCGCTCGCTGAACGTGGCGCCGTCAGCCCTCTATAACCATGTGAAATCCAAAGGGGACGTGCTCCTGCTGATGGAGGACCACCTTGCCTCGCTGGTGGATGTCTCGGCCTTCGGCGCCGGCCCGTGGGAGGACGCCGTCCGGAAGTGGGCGTGGAGCTACCGCGACGTGTTCTCCCGGCACACTCCGCTCATTCCGGTCATTGCCGTGCTGCCCGTGACCGACGCGCCGCAGACCCTGGCCATGTACGAAACGGTCAGCGCCGGCTTCCGGGACGCCGGTTTTCCCGAGGAGCGGATCGTCTCTTCGATCGTCGCGCTGGAGTCCTTCATCTTCGGATCTGCCTACGACGTCACCGCGCCGGCGGACATTTTCGACCCCGGCACCATGGCGGAGGCGACGCCCAGTTTCACGGGTGCTGTGCGAAGCCTGGCCGAGCAGGGGCACGAACGGCCGGCCGACGTCGCCTTCACCCTTGGGCTCGAGGCGCTGATCAGCGGGCTGGGCGGGCTGCGGAACCCTGGCAGCTAAGGGTCAACGGCCCATTCCTGACGCCGTCCCCGAGGACTAAGATTCCTTACACGCAACGTTGCGAGCTCAAGGACGGCGCCATGACCGTAATCGACCCGGAATCGCTGTTCTTTGAGTACAAGCTCCGGTACCGCGGCACGCCGGGCCTGGAGCACGATCCCGCGGACTATCCCCTGCGCTGGGATGTTGCGGTGAGCTGCCCCATCCCCACCCCGGGCGGTGATGAGGAACGGCAGCTGGGCAGCGCCGTCGTCCAGGTTGTCCCCAAAGCCGGCATGATCAACCTCTTCCTCACCACCGGCAAGGCCGACCAGGAGATGGCCAAGGCCGTAGAGATGCTCACCATGGACCGCCCCGACCTGATCAGGGAGTATCTTCAGGACGGCGGCGACCTGATGATCGTCTCCTCGCTGGAGATCTTCCCGGAATACCGCGGCGGCAAGACGGGCTACTCGGTGCTCAATGCCATCGTCGAAACCGTGGGCCGGTCGGTGAACCTGGTGGTGGTGCACGCCGCGCCGGCAGACGGGGAAGGATCCCCGCCCGCGGACTCGCCGGAGTACGAGGAGGCCAAGGCCGCGCTGCGGGCATACTGGCAGGACTTCGGGTTCGAGGACGCCACGGGCGATTACCTCGTGTTCTTCCACAAGAAGATCCTGGCCTGACCCGCCTCCATCACGCCGACGGCAGCCCGCTGTCCAGCCGGGACGAGGTGAACCAGCGGTCCAGCCCGGCGGCCGGTACGGGGGCTAAGGAGAGCCTTCGTATGCTTTGGTCAATTAGGGATCCGGAATCCTCGACGGACATTTCACCGGGCGCGGCGTTGTCCGCAGCCACCACTTCCTCTTCTCGGAATACGTCTCGACCCGAAACGTGCCGCCAGATCACAGGTGAAGTCGCCTGGGCTCGGTGGGATAGAGTTCGGCGACCTTTTTAATCAGCGTCGCCGCGTCTAATCTGGATAGCTCTCGCTCTCCGAACACCGCGTGCTCCCGAATGAATCGGATAACCATGCGGTCCGGCTTTACGAACTGGAAGCCGGCGAGGATTGGGAGGTAATTGAACGTGGCACCGGATCGCTGGCTGGAGCCTCAACCAGCCTCTCTTCATATTCTCCTTGTGTTCGTCCTGAAGGCCGATAACCGTTCTTATGTCAAGTAAACAATTAACGTCCCCATAATTCCCAGGCGAGGCGGGCGCCTGTACATGCAGTGTGCGACGCGTACCATGAGGTTCACGCACTGTAATTGGAGCTTCATGGGACAGTCGAGCCGCAGCAGAGATTCGCAAGTAACTGCGGCGCGCATCGGGGCGGTGGGTGCCGTAGCCGCTGCCCTCATCACCGCGGTTGGGGGTTTTGCCGTAGGTTTCCTACAGGGCTCGCAGCAGAGGGCAAGCGCTGAACCCAAAAATGCCTCGAAGGACATACTCAGCGGCTTGTCCCTGTCCGCACACACGGTCATCCCCAAAGACGCCTTGACTGTACATCTCAAGGGCACGATAAACGGTGCTTTGCCTAGCGGGAGACTGATCTGGACGGCCTTAAGACGGAGCACCGGCGACGGTGACAGCGGAAGCCCTTCGGCCCCAGGCTTCAGCGTGATCCAATTGTGCACAACAGACGAGAGCGCCAAGACGTTTGATTGCGGGGAGCAGCAGCTCGGGGGCGACAAGCCAGAGCCAGGGACGTACTTCCTTATGTTGGGCTCGCTGATTCCAACGCCTCCAGACAACTGCTGGATATGGCTCTCGACCAAAAAGTGAATGCTGTCTACTCCCATCCGAAGCCCGCGGGCTATGACACGCTGGAGCCCATCGAAATCGTTCGCCCCAACTAGCGAGTCGCACTGTCCTTCTTGCTGTGATCCCGCTAAAACAAGTCATCGGATTTATGTCGCAGAGAAACTGAATGACTTCGGTGCGAGGGTCAGAAGATCTGGTCCAACGCCACAGCCGCTTCGATAGGGGCTTCTAAATCCGGATCGATCGGCAAGAACCTGTTGACCCCTACCTGGCTTATCGCACAAGAATGCGGAAGGGGACTTCCCTCAGAGACCGAGCCAGGTGAGGGACAGTTCACGGGTGTCTGGCGGCCATTGACAGCGCCGACAAGCACGTCATGGGTCAAAGTTATTTGGCTGTTGGAGGGAACTTCCCCGCCGTCCCTGGCTTATTTTTCGACCAGAGCAAACGCGGGCCGTTAGTCCCAGCTCGCATAAGCTTGGAGGCATGACCGTGTACGCCCGTGTCGGCAGCCTGACTTCCAAAGCCAAGCAACAGCTAACTATTTCGCAATCTGGGGTGACCTGCATCGTCGGAGGCAATAATGTCGGAAAGTCGCAAATACTCCGCGATCTATTGGCATTGTTGCGTAGCGAGGATGCGCACACGGTGGTCTTGGAAAACATAAAGCTCGTTAGGAACTCACCGACGCGCCATGAAGTAGTCGAATGGCTTAACACCAACGCAGTTCCGCACCCGCCTACGATCGGGTATCCGCTTATGTACTCGCCATATCTTGAGGATCAGCAAGATCCGACGCACACAATGGTAAGTGCCGAAAACTTGATCGATCTGCAACGAGATAACTCGTTGATGCAGGTGGCGAGTTTTTTCGTCAATCATCTTACCGCCGGGTCCTTGGCGGGAGCCGGAAGTGATGGCTTTATACATGCGGGGATGCAAAACAGGGGTACTGCCATGCATCAGCTATACATTAACGGTGAGCTCGAAGAAGAACTGTCGCAGTTGTCTCAACAGGTGTTTCAATTACCTCTCACCTTGGATCGCATCAATCCCCAAGTGATCCTTCGGGTTGGAGAAATTCCCCCCACGATGAAGGTTCCGCCTCTGAACCGCCCCACCAAAGAGTACGCCGACGCCGTTATTGCGTTGCCCCCGCTATTTGATCAGGGAGACGGAGTAAAGAGCTTCATTGGCCTAGCACTCACTGTTATAGCTGGCCGATCACAAATCCTGCTTATTGACGAGCCAGAAGCCTTCCTGCATCCGGCGCAAGCCCGGGCCTTGGGTCGGTGGATCGGGAGGGAGGCCAAAAAGCGTGATCTGCAGGTCATCATTGCAACTCACGACCGCGACTTCGTACTCGGCTTATTGCACAGTGAGAACGATTCACCTGTACATCTGATCCGCGTCGTTCGTGATCAGAGCTCCAGCCAGTTTTACGAGCTGTCATCCGAGCAGATTCGGGAAACGTGGACGAATCCAGTATTACGGTACTCGAACATTCTTCAAGGGCTATTTCATAGACGGGTAGTAGTATGCGAGGCTGACGCGGATTGCCGCTTCTTTGGTGCCGTCCTGGATCAGCTGGCAGACGAGACCGGGCAGAGAAAAGAAGCGGACGACGTCCTGTTTGTCCCAGCGGGAGGGAAGCACGGTGTGCCGGCCCTCGCCGGAGCCCTTGGTGGCTTGGGCGTTGAAACGCACGCTTTGTTGGACTTCGACGTCTTACGGGTCAAAAAAGATATCAAGGCCATCGTGGAATCCATGGGTGGGGACTGGACAGACTTCGATGCGGACTACTTGTCATTTTTCAACCCCATGCGCAGCGAGAACAAGGTAGACCTCTCCAAAAAGATTGGCCTGAACGCTGTTCCCACCGGGTCGCCGTTGAGAGCCTGCATGCGCTTGATTGAGAGCCTTCATGCCATCGGAGTACATGTAATCCCTGTTGGTGAGATGGAGGGCTTCGACCGCTCCATTGACGGGCATGGTTCAGAATGGGTCAGCGGCGCGCTGAAGGAGAACCTGCATAAAACATGCCAAGCGGTCAAAGATTACGTCGGAAGGGTGCTTGCCAATTGATACCTTTCAAAAGGTGATTCAACATCAACTAGGCTTAACAATGGCCGAACAGCATTTCGGGGCCGATTATTTGGCCGGGAAGTCGGAGCCGCAACTACGGGATCGGCGCGGCCAGCAGAATAGGGGCGGCCGCAATACGTTTCCTGCGTGAGAGTGGAAAAGACAATCTTGGCCACCTAATTTGTTGTCCCGGGCCACTTCGGGCTGATTCTCCGGAGCCGATAGTCCACGTTATGTCAAGTAGATTTACTCTAAGTGCGATTTCTGCACATCGTGAGGGTTCGGGTAACTTCGGCGACCTCCCCCACGACGGCACACGCCAGCTGATCGAGCGCTGAGAACTTTGAGCTGACCCTGCGGCATCTACCCCTCCGTCCCTAGTTTTCCTGGTGCCGCCGTGTCATCGTCGACACGGCCCCAGCACGAAACTAGGATGACTCAGGCAAATGAAAAGTCGGGGGAAAATTGCGTATAGAGAACGTCCGATCCATCAAGAACTTCCGCATCTTCCAAAACTGGTCTCCTGGCAGTGATTTCACAGGCTTCAGCGACATCAATCTCATTTACGCTAATAATGGCAGTGGCAAGTCGACCTTAGCGGCGCTCCTTTCCCCCGCCCAGTCGCCCGATGCATGGGAAGCTGGCGTCTCTGTGGAGGTTTCCGGTACGGGAATGACAGAGACAAGAACCGTTGTATCTTCTGAGGACGCCTTTTGGGATCGGATGTCAGTCTTCAATAAGGCATACGTTTCCGAGTGCTTCGACTTTTCAGTCGGCGAGGCCAAAGCACTGTTGGCAATCGGCAAGGCAAACGCGAACCGTGAGAGAGAGCTCCGAGCCGCGCGTACGCGCTTGGATGACTTGTCGCGCCTAACCGATTCTTTGGCGAAGGAAGCCAAGCGCAAGCAGGCGGTTCCTAACGCTATTCTCAAAAGCATCGGGACGCTCGTTACGTCCACCCTTGGCGGCGTAGACGGCTACGGTCGAGGTTACGACGCTCGCAACGTCCTGAAGCGCTTACCCTTCGCGATGCCGCTTGAGGAGCGAAATGACTTTAATGCCGAGGAAGAGATAGCGAAAGCTCAGAGTACCTTTCTGAAGAAGGTCGACATACCTCTGATTTCAGCTACAGAGGCTCTAATATGTTCGACTATCAGCGGTGTTTTGGAGCGGATCCCAACAGCGCGAGTTATTGATACTTTGGCGGCACACCCCGAACGGGCTGCTTGGGTACAACGAGGTTTGGATCTCCACAACCATGAGCATCTGTGCCTCTTCTGTACCGGTGAGTTGTCCCGAGAGCGCCTAGAGGCTCTAAACCGGCACTTTGACTCCAGCTCGCGTGAGCTGCAAAATGATCTACGCTTGCTCGGCAAACAGCTCGAGGCCCTGGTCGCTTCGTTAGGCAAGTTGCATGCGTTTTTTCCTGAGTCGGGACTGCTCTATCCAGAGTTTCGGACGGAATATGACCTGCTTCGAAGCTCAGTGAAGATCCAAATTCAAAAAGATCTCAGCGAACTGGAGAAGCTCCGGGAGTTCGTCGAACGCAAGGAGCAGCACATACATACTGCGGCTCCTCTTCCAGAGAGTTGGCGGAATAAGTCGTTTTCTATTCCAGACGTCAGGAGGCTCGAGAAGCTCCTTGCTGCCCACAATGACAGAAGTACACGGTTTGAAGCTGTTCGGAAGTCAGCTTGCCAAAAACTGGAAGCATTCTGGATCGGTGAGCAACAAGAGGCCTATACGACCGCACTAAATGATGCAAACGCTGCCGCAACGGCTGTTGAAGACAATGCCAAGGCGATCAAACATACTCGGCGTGTCATCACTGAGCTTGAGAATGCCGAACTTGATCCTGCGCCCCCGGCCGAATGGCTAAATCAGCGTCTCCAAACCCTTTTGGGCAGGTCCGACCTCAGGGTGGAGCCTGTAGAAGGCAATCGCTACGCGGTATATAGGCACGGTGAGCCGGCCCTGCACCTGAGCGAGGGCGAATGCACGGCTCTGGCGTTGCTCTACTTCGTTCGGAGCCTCAACACCGGAGGTCGGAGCCGTCGCGACCAAATCATCGTTATTGATGATCCCGTGTCCAGCTTGGACGAGAACTTTACAGTCGGCGCATCCAGCCTCCTTTGGTCGGAATTGGTCCAGCCTTCCGTTTGCTCATGCGGGGCACCGCTGGATTGTTCATGCGGCCAGAAGCCTACACGCGACTGTGGCCAGGTTTTCCTGATGACCCACAACTTCGAACTTTTTCGGATTTGGTCCAACCAACTCGATCGACTCCAAAGCGGCGTGTTGAAACAAGGGCGTCGCTTCAAGATTCTCGAGCTACAGGCTCAGGGCAGGAGAGCAGAAGTGGGGGTTGCACGTCGCGTGCCGGTCTGGCGTGATTGGGGGTCTGACCAAAACAAGGAGCACAAGGCGCTCCGGACACGCCTGAGATCGGAATACCACTATCTGTTTTGGAGGGCAGCCTCAACTCTGATCTCGTGCCAAGGCGAACCCACAATTGAGCACGAGATGGACGCGGCCATCATCCTTCCGAATATCTGCCGACGGATGTTGGAGGGATTCCTCAGCTTCAAATTCCCCGCCCTAATGGGTGACTTCAGACTTCAGATGCAGGCAGCAATTGACCAGGTTGATGATGGCCTGACACGTCAGCGACTGGTCACTTACCTGCATCAGTACTCGCACCAAGAACGTGTGGAGACCACGCGGGGAGTCAATCGCCCCGAGGCTGTTTCCGTTCTTCATGCCGTGTTTGAACTCATGCGTAACCATGATGCCAAGCACTTTACGGACATGTGTACTGCGCTCGAGCTGGATCCCGTGCTTTTAGCAAGCCGGGCGCCCAACTCCGGAAGCGGCCTTCAAACTGCAATTGCTTGAGGGCGGTCCATCCTTCCCGGCGTTACATCGAGCGTGGCTGTCCTGGGCAGTACCAAGCAAGCTGCCCGACTCCTACCCTCGCAAGATCGAATGGCAGGTGAAGTACCTCTACGAACTCCAGCACACCCGCAGCGGCCCGCAGTGCTGGAAGACTAGCCAGGCCCCGCAAATAGCGTTAGCCGGAAGTGGATGGACTCATCGGACCACTCCCCCAGGTTGGCGGAATCCCCATTATCGGCGTTTCGCCCGGGGTGATCGGTTGGCGGGAGAACAAGCATCTAATCACACGCTCGGCTGAGGCATTAGGTCTTCAGTGGTGAAGTTGCATGCGTTGGAGCACGGTGGCGGAGATTTCTTCGACTGACATGGACGCGGAATTGACGTAGGGGATGTTGTTGGCCCGGTACATGTCCTCTGCGTTTCGCAGCTCGTAAGTGCATTGGGCGAGCGATGCGTAGCTGCTGTTGGGGCGGCGTTCCTGGCGGATCTGGCTGAGCCTGACGGGCTGGGACGTGAGGCCAAAGCATTTGTTCGCAAATGGCCGCAGGGGTTTGGGCAGGACCATGGTGTCGAAATCTTCCTCCACGAGCGGGAAGTTCGCTGCCAGGATGCCGTGCTGAAGGGCCAAATACATGGTGGTCGGTGTCTTGCCACAGCGTGACGGGGCGATAAGGATCAGTTCGGCCCGTTCCAGCGCCCGGAGGGATTGGCCGTCGTCATGCTCAATCGCGTATTCGACCGCCGCCATCCTGGACTGGTACCGCACAGCGTCGCCGACCCCGTGTGCCTGGCCGGGCAGGCCGTTGGCCGGGGAACCGAGCGCTTGTTCAAGCTGGCCGACGTGGGCGCCGAACAGGTCGAAGAAGTGCCCGGCGCTTTGGGCCAGGACAGCCCGGACGTCCGGGCTGACGGTCGTTGAAAAAACGAGCGGCCGGGGCCCGGACGCGGCGACCCGGTCGATGGTGGCCACGACGTCTCGTGCCTGCTCGACGGTGGTGATGAACGGGATGGTCCGCCGCTCCAGCCGTCGGGCGGGGAATTGGGTCAGCAGCGTGTTGCCGAGGGTTTCGGCGGTGATGCCGGTGCTGTCGGAGAGGAAAAACACTGTGGGGGCGGGAGTGCCGCCCGCCCCCACAGCGGGCTGGTCGGGCATTTAGACGGCCGCGCGGCTGCCCGTGCGTGCGAGCCGCAGCCATGTCTCGGTCACGGCGTCAGGGTTCAGGGAGATGGAGCTGATGCCCTGGGCCAGGAGCCATTCGGCAAAGTCCGGGTGATCGCTGGGGCCCTGGCCGCAGATGCCGACGTACCGGCCCTTGGCCCGGCACGCCGTGATGGCCAGTTCCAGGAGCCTGGTCACGGCGGGATTGCGTTCATCGAACCCGTCGGCGACCAGCGCGGAGTCACGGTCCAGTCCCAGGGTGAGCTGGGTCAGGTCGTTGGACCCGATGGAGAACCCGTCGAAGTACTCCAGGAACTCATCGGCCAGGAGGGCGTTGGCGGGCAGTTCGCACATCATCACGATCTCCAGCCCGTTCTCGCCGCGGCGCAGCCCGTTCACGGCGAGCAGCTCGGTGACACCCTTGGCCTCGTCGAGGGTCCGCACGAACGGGACCATGAGCTTGATGTTGGTCAGGCCCATCTCGTTGCGCACGTACTTCAGGGCCTCGCATTCCAGCTCAAAGGCCTGCCGGAAGGACTCGGACAGGTACCTGGAGGCGCCCCGGTACCCGATCATCGGGTTCTCTTCTTCCGGTTCGAAGGCCGGCCCGCCCAGGAGGTTGGCGTACTCGTTGGACTTGAAGTCCGAGAGCCGGATGATCACCGGTTCCGGTGCGAAGGCCGCGGCGATGGTCGAGATGCCCTCGGCCAGGCGCCGGACGTAGTAATCCCGGGGACCGTCGTAGGCTGCGGTTTTTTCCCGGATCTGCCGCACAGTGTAGTCATCCAGGGTTGCCGGGCGCTCGATCTCGCCGGCCACCGCCAGCAGGGCGTTGGGGTGGATGCCGATCTGTCGGTTGATGATGAATTCCAGGCGTGCCAGGCCGACGCCGTGGTGTGGGAGCCGGGCGAAGCTGAACGCCTGTTCCGGGGTGCCGACGTTCATCATGATCTTCACCGGCGCTTCCGGCATGGTCTCCAGGCTGGTTTCCTGCAGCGTGTACTCCAACAGTCCCTCGTACACGAGCCCGGCCTCACCTTCGGCGCAGGATACGGTGACCGGGGTGCCGTCCTTGAGGATCTGGGAAGCGTAGCCGGTGCCGACGACGGCGGGGATGCCGAGTTCCCGGGCGATGATGGCCGCGTGGCAGGTACGTCCGCCACGGTCGGTCACGATCGCGGCGGCCTTTTTCATGATCGGTTCCCAGTCGGGGTCCGTCATGTTCGCCACCAGCACGTCGCCTTCCTGGAAGGAGGCCATCTGGTCTATCGAGGACAGCACGCGCACCTGCCCGGCGCCGATGCGCTGGCCAATGGCCCGGCCCTCCACCAGCACAGTGGAACGCTCGGTGAGGGTGTAACGGGAAACGCTGCCGGTGGCTTTGCGGGACTCGACCGTTTCGGGGCGTGCCTGGAGGATGTACAGTTCCCCGTCGACGCCGTCCTTGCCCCATTCGATATCCATGGGACGGCCGTAGTGTGCTTCGATGGCCAGGGCGTGCCGGGCGAGCTGCTCCACCTCGGTATCGGTCAGGCTGAAGCGGCTCCTGAGGTCCTGCGGGACAGGGACGAAGTCCACGGTCCGGCCAACCTCGCGGGAGTCGGTGTAGACCATTTGCACGGCCTTCTCCCCCAGCCCCCGTTTCAGGACGGCGGGCCGGCCCGCGGCGAGGGCGGGTTTGTGGACGTAGAACTCGTCCGGGTTCACAGCGCCCTGCACCACTGCCTCGCCGAGCCCGTAGGAGGAGGTGATGAAGACGGCGTCGTTGAATCCGGTTTCGGTATCCATGGTGAACATGACACCGGACGCGCCGACGTCGGAGCGGACCATGCGCTGCACACCGGCTGAAAGCGCAACCTCGGAATGGGTGAATCCGTGGTGGACGCGGTAGGCGATGGCCCGGTCGTTGTAGAGCGAGGCAAAGACGTCCCTGATCGCCAGAAGGATGTTGTCGATGCCCCGGATGTTCAGGAAGGTCTCCTGCTGCCCTGCGAAGGAAGCGTCCGGCAAGTCCTCGGCCGTAGCGCTCGACCGCACGGCCCACGACACATCGCCGCCGTGTTCTTCCGTCAGACGGGAGTACGCGGCACGGATTTCCTCCTCGAACCCGCCCGGGAACGCAGTGTCGCGAATCAAATCCCGGATCTGCCGGCCGACATTGGCCAAGGCGGCCACATCACCGCTATCCAGGCCCTCCAGAATATTTTCAATCCGGGCATCCAGCCCCGATTCGCTGAGGAACCGCCGATAGGCATCGGCCGTGGTAGCGAAACCGTCCGGA
This sequence comes from Arthrobacter sp. NPDC057009, assembly GCF_042673905.1. NCBI lineage: Bacteria > Bacillati > Actinomycetota > Actinomycetes > Micrococcales > Micrococcaceae > Arthrobacter > Arthrobacter sp. NPDC057009. Next base: position 166,535 of record NZ_JBHUSB010000008.1, on the reverse strand, counting down.
ACCTTCACCCCCGCAGAGGCGAGACTACGAACCATTTCCCCGAGAGATGCATTCTTTCCGCCAACCTGGTCAAGGTCGGTCAGGCCAAGGTCCGAAAACCAGAGAACGTCAGTCATAAGTGGTGTCCTTCGTTGGGCACGCTCTGACAAGCGCTGAACAATAGAGTGATGAAAGAGTGCGGGCCGCGACTCCCCGGAAGCAAATGCATGTGATGGGAACAACACCCATAACCCGTAACGAAACGGCACGAACCACGGAAACGAAGAAGAGGTAGCCGCACCAGTCTTTGGTTGACACCCTCGACCGACTCCCCCTGTCGGCAGAATTTGCAGCAGCGTGACGGAATCACGCTTACCGGCGTTCTCCACTGGGGACACCGCCCCAACTGGTCATCCGTGGGTCGCTAACCGCCTTTGATCTTCTACTTCTTTGGAACGTCCAATGCGGCGGAGCAGTCATCGACCAGGGCGACGTAGAAGTTGAGCTTGCCGGCGTATTCGGGCTGGAACTTCCCGGTTTTGAGTTCGATGACCACGTACCGGAGCTTCTCGATGTGGAAGAAGAGCAGGTCGAGGTAGTAGGTCATCGCCATCAACGTCGAAATGAACCTGGCGGCCGACAAACGAAAAACCCGGGCCCAGCTCCTGCAGTGTCTCGGTGATCGGCTTGTCAGTGCGTTCTCTCTCCAGGTCGCGTTCTGCGACTTCACCGGAAACGCCGAGGAATTCGAAGTTGTAGGGGACCTTCGCCATTTGCTGGGCAAGCTCAGAGTCTGCGGCCGCCAGATGCCGGGTGAAGTTGGAAGGCGCTGTACCGGTGCGTTCCATGGACCGGTTCATCATCATGCTCAGCAGCATGTTGCGGGACCAGCCGTACTGGAAGGCGGCGGCGTACCAGTCCCGTTCTTCGGGGGTCGTTGTCTTGTCCAGAATCATCGGGATGTGGCCCCACGACAAATGTGCCACAGGCTGTGGCACATTTTCGTCCTCACCTTAGACCCGCACCATCGCGGTCATGTACTGCAGGCTCCGGTACGACAGGCCCTTCATATCCGGAAAGGCGATCGCCAGATCCGCAGCCAGGCGGCGGATGATGCCACTCCCCAGCCCGGGCTTTCCTGCCGGACGATGATGTCCCTGCCCAGCGAGCAATGCAACTCGATGATTAGCGTGTTGACAGTCCTCTGGGCATGAATCCAGGCACCAGAGATCCGGGTCTTCAACTCCTCCAGCAAGTCCGCGTAGTCCGCTGGCAGATCGATTTCTGAAGACACCATGCCTCAACCCTGCCGACCGGCAAATGTGCCACAGGCTGTGGCACATTTGCGATGGACCACCGCTCGTGTCCTGCACGTTGACGGAATCCCCATTATCGGCGTTTGCTCTGAGTTTCATTCGACAAGCGAAACCTGCAGCGGCTGTGGGTTCACGGGTGTATGAAAACGATCATTTGGCACCCTGTAATGCTGTGATATGGCCCGTGAGGCATTCCGGGTGGACGGCAGGCATACGCTCCGCTGCTGAATGTTTTGCCTAGTGTCTGGTCGGTGATCTCTCCGGAGATTATGAGTATTTCTTCCCAGTAGTTGTGTGTAAACACGCCGCCATTGGTTGCGGCACCAGGGTCGTAGCGCTGAAGCATGGTGCGATAGCGTTCGGACGGGTCGTGGGATAAGGTCTGTTCCCAGATCCCGTGGCTCTCGTGGGGATCTACCTGCTTCCATGGTGCGCTGGGTTCGTGGAGTTCCAGTTCCGGCTTTTGCATCCTTATCCTTGGGTCAGGGCCTTGTTGCTCGGCCGATGCCACTGCCGCGTCACTCTTTCTTTGCTGACGCGGCAGTGGCAGATGGTGGTGGTGGTCAGACGCCTGCGCCGAGCCGGCGGTTGGCGAGGACCGGGATTACCTTGCGGGTCCTTTCGACCGTTTCCGTATCGACGGTTGCCACGAGTTCGCCGACGTTTTCATCGAGTTCTTCGAGGACGACTCCCATGGGGGAGACGAGCAGGCTGTGGCCTATACCGAAGCGCGGACCGGCCGGTTCGTCGATGCCGGCGGCCGATGCATCTGCTTGGTCACAGGCGATGATCCAGGTCGTGGAGTCGATGGCGCGTGCCTGGTTGAGGAGCCGCCATGCGTCGATTTTGCCTTCGCCGGCGCCCCAGTGGGCCGTCACGATGATGGCTTGGGCTCCGCGGTCAGCGAGTTCGCGGAAGAGTTCCGGGAAGCGGACGTCGTAGCAGGTTGCGACGCCGACGGTGATGCCGTCTACTTCGAAGGTAAATGGTTCGCTGCCCGGCTCGACGTCGGCTGATTCGGAAAATCCGTAGGCGTCGTAGAGGTGGATTTTGTCGTAGCCGTCGTGGATGCCCTCGCCGGTGACGAGGATGGTGTTTCGGACCCTGCCGTCTGCTGCGGGCTGGAAGGTGCCGACGAGGACGATGACTCCCAGGTCGCGGGCCAGGTCGCGGACGGCGGTGGCCCAGGGGCCTTCGATGGTTTCGGCGTGCGCGGCCGGTGCTGCCCCGAAGCGGACCAGTGATGCTTCGGGGAGCACGACGACGCGTGCCCCTGTGGCGGCCCCTTTGCGGACGGCGTCTAGGACGAGTTGCAGGTTGGTGGAGGGGTCGGTGGTGGTGGCGATCTGTTCGACGGCGATGGTGAGTTGCTGTGCAGTCATGGGTTTGTCCTTCTTGTGAGTTGCTGAAGTCGGTTTGGTGGTGGGGTCAGTAGACGCTGTGGCCTGCGAGTTCCCGGGCATCAGGGTTTTTGGCCATGCTGACGCCGACGAGGGTGATGGCGGCGACTACGACGATGTAGAGCGCCAGCGGGAGCCAGCTTCCGTAGGTGCCGAGCAGCCAGGTGAACAGCAGCGGGGCGATGGCACCGCCGAAGACGCCGCCGATTGTGTAGGCCATGGAGCTGCCGGCGTAGCGCAGGCGGGGGCTGAACTGTTCGGAGACGAGTGCTGCCTGGGGTCCGTACATCAGGGAGTTGCAGAGCAGGCCGAAGATGACAGCGAAGACGATGCCGGCGTATCCGGTGGCCATGAGCGGGAAGAACACGAAGGGGTAGATGATGGACAGTCCGGCGCCGATGGCGGTTACGAGGCGGCGGTTCATCCGGTCGGACAGGTAGCCTGCCGCGGGCACCATGAAGGTCTGGCATGCGGAGCCGATGACGACGGCGAGCAGCGCCTGGCCAGGCTGCAGGCCAAATTCGCGGGTGGCGTAGGTGAGGATGAAGACGGTGGACAGTGCGTACATGACATCGGGGGCAATGCGGGCCATGGTGGCGGCCAGCAGGGCTTTGCGTTCGGTCTTGAAGAGATCCATAAGGGGGGATTTCGGGGTCAGCCCCTGATCCTTGATGGCTTCGAAGACCGGGGTTTCCTCGATTTTGAAGCGGATGATGAGGCCGACCACGACCAAGACGGCGGAAATTAGGAAGGCGATGCGCCAGCCCCAGGAGAGGAAGTCTTCTTTCGGCATCAGGGCCAGCAGCGCCAGGGCGCCGTTGGCCATCAGGTTGCCCAGCGGAGGGCCGATCTGGGCCGCGGACCCGAACAGTCCGCGCTTAGTGGGGTCACCGTGTTCGGCGGAGATCAGGACCGCGCCGGCCCACTCGCCACCGACGCCGACGCCCTGGCATAGCCTGAGGAATACCAGGAGGATGGGCGCCGTGATGCCGATGGTCGCGTAGGCCGGGATCAGGCCGACGGCGAAGGTGGCGACGCCGATCAGCAGCAGTGTCCAGACCAGCACTTTCTTGCGTCCGATACGGTCACCGAGCCGGCCAAAGAGCACACCGCCGAGGGGGCGTGCGACATAACCCACCGCGTAGGTTGCAAAGGCTGCCAGTGTGCCGGCGAGGGGATCACTGGACGAGAAGAAAACCTGGCCGAAGACCAGCGCCGAGGCTGCGGAATAGATGGCGAAGTCGTACCACTCAAGGCTGGTACCGGTCAGCGCGACGACGAAACCGCGCTTGCCCTGACCTTTGTGGCCGGTGCCGGCAGGGTGTTGCGCCGTGGAGATTTGCTCAGTCACGGATTGCTCCTTTTGGGATGAATGCGAAATGGGGATGTGCCGGGAAAGTCTTGCCGGGGACCCTTGACCGGTGGGAAAAGTTCCGGCACTGTGTTCGTATGTTCTGCGTATACAGAAGCGTATGGAGTCTGTATGCTGACCATATACTGTGATCTTGATCGCAGCAATACCCATCACAAATTGTTTCTGAGGAGCCTCCATGTCCCTGAAATTCACCCTTCCTTCCGGCGAAGCACTCGCAGTTGACGTCGTCAATCTCCTGAACGGTGGTTACGCCGGTCGCCATCAGGAGCACGTCCGGGCACACGTGGAAGAGCTGGCCCTGCTGGGCGTTCCCGCCCCGACGGTTACGCCGACGATGTACCCCGTCTCCCCATACCTCGCCCAGCAGGCCACGGTTGTTCCTGTCCAGCACGAGAAGACCTCCGGGGAGGTTGAGTGGGCCATCGTCGTCGCCGAGGACGGCCGAATCCTGCTCACTCTCGCCTGCGACCACACGGACCGCGCGTTGGAGGTCCACGGCATCGCCTGGTCAAAGAACGCATCCCCGGATGTGCTGGCGACCGACGCGTGGTTTCTGGACGAGGTGGAAGACCATATCGATGAGCTCACCCTCACCGCCTGGGTCACCAACGATGGCGTCGAGGAGAAGATCCAAGCCGCATCCTTCGCGGATCTGCTCCCGCCGGCCCACTGGGTGCAGGTCCTAAAGGAACGCGACCTGCTCAAGCCCGGCACGGTCCTGATCTCCGGCACGGTGAACATGATCGAAGGAGTCAACCAGTTTGCCGACTCGTGGCGCGCGGAACTGCAAGACCCGAAGCTGGGGCGGACCATCGCCCTGCATTACGACGTAGTGCAGATGGCCACACCCATCGGCTAAGTGGCCCGGTGTCGGGGCGGGTGGCTTCGCCTATCCGCCCCGACACTTCCGCCTGTCGAGCGTAATCCCACCATCAATGTATGCGGAGCGTATACTATGTCCATGCAGACTGTGCCGTCCAACCGTGACCGCGTGTACGCGTTCATTCGTGATGAGATTCTTCCCGATACAACCCAGCACGGCAGTTTTCTGACCGAGGAGCAGGTGGCCGAGCGCGTAGGCGGCACCTCCCGCACGCCCGTCCGGGAAGCTTTCCTGCTGCTGGCCTCGGAAGGTCTGCTGCAGCTGGTGCCAAGACACGGTGCCTACGTGCCACCAGTGACACGGCAGGAAATTAATGAGGCTCTTGAGTTCCGGTCCTTCATTGAGACCAAGGCCGCGGAAATCGTGATTGAGCGCGGGACCATCCCGGTAGAGGCGATGGAGCGTGCGCTGAAGCATCAGGTGGACAGTTCCGACGCCGGCCATGAGCGGGAGTTCGTTGAATGGGACAACGAGTTCCACCTCGCCCTGGTCAGAGCGGTGGGTAACTCGCTGATGACCAAGTCGTACGCGGATCTACGTGCGCGCCACATCCGGATTGGCATACGGGCACTGATGAATACTCCTGAGCGGCAGAAGGCTGTCATTGCAGAGCACCAGGCCATCGTGAAAGGGCTCAAATCCGAAGACCCGGAGGTCGCGAAGGCTGCCCTCCTGGGACACATCCGCACCACGGCGTCAGGGCTCGCGGAAATTTAGCCTCCCTGCATCGGGCACCTGAGAACCGCCTCTATTCCGGAGCGGACGCCGTGCCGCCGGGCTTTTCCGCTTCCGAGCAGGCAAGGAAGTGGTCCACGAGTGGTTCCTGGCCCTCGGCCCGAACAACAACGGACAGCTCGACCAGGTCGACGCGCCCGCGCAGTTCCCGCCACAACAGCCCCCGTGGTTGGTGCAGGACCGATGATTCCGGAACCAGCGTCACGCCCAGGCCGCACCGGACCATGGCCAGCTGGGAATTGATCGAGTTGGCGTAGTGCTGCGCCTCGGGGCTGAACCCCGCCTGGCGGCACGCCGCAACCAGCTCATCATGATAGTCCGGCGAGATATGCCGCGGCAGCCAGACCCAGGGCTCATCACGGAACTCGGCAAGACCGATCGCCCCCTCCCCCGCAAACCTGTGGCCTTCGGGCATTACAACCACGAAGTGGTCCCGCCGTAAAGGCACCGAGCGCAGGCGCCTGCCCGTCACCGCTTGTCGAATCACTGCCACGTCCAGCTCGCGCCGCTTCAGCGCGTCCTGGCCATGATGCGAGTCGATCTCGCGGACATGCAGTTCCACGAGGGGACGGGATGCCCGGAATCGCTGCAGTATGCCGGGCAGCACCTCCTCGAAGGCCGACGTCACCGCACCGATGCGCAACGTGCCGGTCAGGCCACCGTTCGCCAGGGCCGCCACTTCCCGCGCACGCTCAGAAGCGCCAACAAGCTGGCGGCAGTGGGCCAGGAATACCTGCCCCGCATCGGTCAGCAGCACGCTGCGGCTTGACCTGGTCAGCAGCGTGGTGCCGAGTTGGCGTTCCAGCTGGAGGATGGCCTGGCTCAGCGGCGGCTGCGACATGCTGAGCCTGGCAGCAGCGCGACTGAAATTCAGTTCTTCGGCAACGGCAATAAAGTACCGGGCCTGTCGTACCTCCACCATCAGCTCGAACCGTCATCCATTGTGCGCATGTCCTTAGCCGGGCCGTTCCGGCGGCCTTGTCTGTCGACAAACTGCCGGATCCACTCCACGGTCTCCGGGTGATCGAGGTGGATTCCATGGCGGGCACCAGAGACCTTGGCCAGGGTCGCATGCTGAATCATCCGTTGGAGAATGCGTGCATTGGCCAACGGGGAGAGCCGGTCACTGGTCCCGTGCAGAACGAGCGTCGGTGCCTGGATGAGCGCAAGCGACTCAGCTGCGTCATGTGCCTTGCTGGCCGCAAAATGCCGGGTCTTTGCCCACGCGGAGGCCCCGGAGTCAAAGAACGCCCGGACGGCGTCAGGATTCTCGGCCGCCCAGCCAGGGTCAAAGAAATAGGGACTCATCCGCTGCAGGTCACCGCTGATCAGGGCAGTCGCAGCCTCCTCGTCCGCGCCTTCGCCACGGCGGCCGGCACTTGTCGAGGCAAGAACAAGGGTCCGCACCCGGCCCGGGTGATCGATGGCAAGCCACTGGGCCACCCGGCCTCCCATCGAGTGGCCATATACATGCGCGCCGTCAACACCCGCTGCATCCAGAACCGAGATTGCGTCGGCCGCGAAGAGCCGGGTGGTGTAACGCCCTGCGTCGCCGCTGCCGCTGCCGCCGGTGCCACGGTGATCGAAGCGAATAACCCGGAAGTGCTGTGCCAGAGCCGCCGCGGCGGGACCCCATCCCGCCATTGCAGTGGCCTGCCCGGCAACCAGAAGCAGCGGCTCGCCTTCTCCTTCGGCGGCCCACTGAAGCTGCGTCCCGTCAGGGGCGGTAGCCACGTTCACGATTCCTCTTTCCGAATCCCACCAAGCACTACAGAGGCCGACTCCCCGCCCGACTAGCTTGCCGGCGCCCCTCGGGGCCAGTCATTCTTTTTCCTGGCCCCCGCAGTCGGGCACTCTGCCGCTTTGCTCAGCGTCCTGATGCTAGCAGGCAGCGATCTAGTCGTTACCCGTCTTCCAGCTATACGTATTTAGACCTTCACTATAGTGCACGGGACAGTTGTACTTGATGCATGACTACTTCCAACAGTGCCCTTCTGGAGGGCTTCGCGGAGCTTGATTCCGCGGCTGTCTCTGACGCCCTTGATGCCCTGGACCTGCCCCCAGGCCAAGCCGGATTCCTGCCCGTGTGGGGCCATCCGAAAATCGTCGGCTTCGCCGTCACCGTCCAGCTCGAACCGTATGTTCCGGGCCCGTCCGGAGCCCACATCGGATCCGCCGCCGTAGCCGCGGCGACGGAGGAAAACGTGATCGTGGTGAACAACGAAGGCCGCACCGATGTCTCCTGCTGGGGCGGGCTGCTAAGCCTAGGCGCCGCCCTGAACGGTGTCCGCGGCGTCGTCGCCGACGGCGCCTGCCGGGACGTCAACGAAGCCCGTGAGACGGGCTTCCCCGTGTTCGCCAAAGGCCGGATCCCGGCGACCGCCCGCGGCCGCCTCCAACAGAAATCCACCGGCGAGCCTGTCCAGCTCGGTAATGTCACCGTCACCCCGGGGGATGTGGTCTTCGCGGACGAGACCGGCGTCGTCGTCGTGCCCCGCGCCTATGCCGAGGAAGTTCTGGAGAAGGCACAGGCAGTTGCCGAGCGCGAACGCGGTATCGCCGCTGACCTGCGGGCCGGCGTCGCACTCCATGAAGCCATGCGCGACGCGCGCTTGGCCGGAACCACCGAAGGACACTGACATGACCACCACCACTTACATCGCGGCCCGGCTGAAGGCCATCCCCACCGCGTCCATCTCAGATGCGATGGATTCCCTTGGCATCCACGGCACCCTCCATGGCCTGGCCCCCCTGACCTACGACTTCCGTGTCGGCGGACCTGCGTTCACTATCCAGTACGAACCCGCCGGGTCCGAGCGCGGCAGCGTCGGTGACTTCCTCGACGACGTCCCGGCCGGAGCCGTGGTCCTCATCGACAACCACGCCCGCACCGACGTCACGGTCTGGGGCGGCATCATGACCGAAATCGCCGCCGCCCGCGGCATCGGCGGAACCGTGATCAATGGCGTCTGCCGCGACCTGACCACCGCCCTCCGCCAGGACTACCCGCTGTTCAGCCGCGGCCGCTTCATGCGCACCGGCAAGGACCGCGTCCGCCTGGTCGCCGTGAACACCCCCGTCACCATCAACGACGTTGAAATCTCGCCGCTGGACATCATCTGCGGTGACGCCGACGGCGCCCTCGCCGTCCCCGCCGCCCGCGCTGAAGAAATCGCCGATGTCGCCGAGCGCATCGAGGATGTCGAAGCGCGTATCGTCGAGGCCGTCAAGGCCGGTTCCACTCTGGTAGAGGCCCGCGCCGAGCTGGGCTACCACGACCTGCAGTGGAGGAAGTAATGACCAACGCAGCCGGCGGCCACTCCGCCGCCACCCTTTATGAAGCGGCCAAGCTCCCCTGTGCCTGCGACCCCGGCCTGAAAGCAGCCTGGCCCGGGGCGAAGGTCGCCGGCCCGGCGTTCACCGTCCGGGGCATCGGCGGGGACAACCTCGCCCTCCACAACGCGGTGCTCGCCGCACCCGCCGGCAGTGTCCTCGTCGTCGATCTGCAGGGCGCAGCCTACGGCCACTGGGGCGAAGTGCTCGCCGTGGCCGCGCAGCACCGCGGCATCGCCGGGCTCGTCGTCGACGGCGGCGTCCGCGACTCCGCGGAAATGGCCGCCATGGACTTTCCCGTCTTCGCCCGGCACGTCACGGTTGTCGGCACCGTGAAGGACTACCCCGGAGACCTGCGCTCCCCCGTCCGCGTCGGCGGAATTGTGATTCACACCGGCGACCTGGTCGTCGGGGACGCGGACGGGGTCGTCGTCCTGCCCCAAGGCAAAGCCGCAGCCATCATCAGCCGCGCCGACCAGCGCGTCGCCGACGAACACCGCATCATCAACGAGATCCGCGCCGGGAAGAGCACGCTCGAGCTCTACAACCTGCGCCCCGAGGGCACCTTCAGCGCCCGCTAACCCATCACCGGTACCGGGGACGGACGACCCCGTCCCCGGTACCACCGGCGAAAGACATCATGGAAACTGCAACAACGCCACGTCCCCGCACCACCGGATCCGCAGCCGTGGAGCGCATCATCAGCAGCAGCAGGCGGCCCAAGACCCTCGGCGCCACTAGACCCGGCGCCATTTCCCTTGCCATGGGCGAACCGGACTCGGGAACCCCCGCACCCATCGTCGAAGCCGCCACCAAGGCACTGGCCTCCGGCCGGACCCGCTACGCCCCGATGGCAGGCTCCCCCGAATTGCAGCACGCCATCGCCACGCACACCACCGCCAGGTACGGCCGCCCCACGATGTCCGAGGAGATCGTACTGACGCACGGTGGCAGCGCAGGGCTCGCAGCCACCATGCTCGCCCTGATCAACCCCGGCGACAGGATCCTGATCCCGGAACCCACGTACTCGCTGTATGCCGACCACGCGGCCATGATCGGCGCCGAGGTCATCTGGGTACCCAACCGCGCCGACGGCTCCCTCAACCTGGACACCCTCCAGCGCGAAGCCGCCACCGCCAGGATGATCATCCTGTGCAACCCCGGCAACCCCACCGGACGCGTCTACCCCGACAGCGACCTGCACCGGCTCGAACAGCTCCTCCAGGACAACCCCGGACTGCTGCTCCTGGCCGACGAGGCCTACGCCGACATCACCTTCGACGGCGGCACCTTCACCTCCGCACTCACACTCGCAGCCGCACGGGACCAGATCATCTGCTGCAGCACCTTCTCCAAGACCTACGCCATGACAGGGTGGCGCCTTGGCCACGTCATCGCCCCCGTTGAACTTGCCAACAGAATCAACACCATCCACCGCACCATCAACGGACCCCTGAGCACCTTCATCCAGGACGCTGCCCTCACTGCCCTGGAAACCTCCGCGGCTGATCTTCAGGCAGCCGCGGCCTCCTACCAGCAGCGCCGGGACATCGTCGTCGAGTTCCTGTCAGGGTTGCCAGGCGTCTCCATGCTGCCGCCCCAGGGAGCGTTCTACGCCTTCCCCAAGATCGACTCTTCGCTCACCTCCGACGAGCTGACCGCCCGGTTCGCAGCAGCCGGCGTCCTGGTCCGCTCCGGCAGTGAATTCGGTCCCTCCGGGGAAGGGCACATCCGCATCTCTTTCGCCATCGACGTCGACAGCCTCACCGAAGGACTGACGCGCTTCGCAGCAACCATTAAGGAACTGGGATGAAACGCAGGGACCTCTTCCGGGCCGCCACCCATCTGGACGGCCCACGGAGCATCCGGTACGACGACTGGCCGGCCCTTACCGGAGGCCGGGTGGTGATCCGCCGCCACGGCAACATCGTCCAGACCGGCGTCGTCGAATTGGTCATGCCCGACTCGTCCGCCCTCTGGCTCCACAGTGACCCCGTGCACGAACGGCGCTACTTCTCGAAAAACGACGGGTATGAGGCCTGGATCAGCCCCCGCGACCTGCAACCCCTGCTCCGGCGCGCGCCCGCACTGGGATAAGCAGCGGCCCGCCGCAGCCACATCCCGCAAAGCTCTACAAGCGAAGGAAAGTTCTTGACCATCACCACCCCCCTTACCCGGCACTGGATACCGCTGACAATCGATGGAGCCGAGGTGCGCCTTTCCTGCATCAGCAGGGAAGGCTCCGGGCTTCCCATTGTGCTCCTTCACGGCTTCGGCTCCACCAAAGAGGACTACGCCGACGTCGCGCTGTACCCGTCGTTCGCCGGAAGGCCCATCTTCGCCTATGACGCCCCCGGCTGCGGGGATTCCGAATGCTCAGACCTGAAGAAAATCTCCATCCCATTCCTGGTCAAGACAGCGCTGGCAGCGCTGGCTGAGCAGGGCATCCAACGGTTCGATCTGGTCGGCCACTCCATGGGCGGCCTGACGTCGCTCATGCTCGCCCACCAGCATCCCGACATGGTGGCCAGCTTCACCGACATCGAGGGCAACGTCGCCCCGGAAGACTGCTTCCTCAGCCGGCAGATCTTCCTCCACCCGGACGAAGACCCGGAGCAGTTCCTGGAGGACTTCATCGCCCGGAACTGGGCGGCACCCTTCTACTCGAGCCCGCTGTACGCCACCAGCGTCCGCTACAAGGTCCGGGCCCGCGCCGTCCGGGGGATCTTCGAATCCATGGTGGACCTCTCGGACAACGCAGGGCTCATGGAGAAGTTCCTGGCCCTGCCGCTGCCCCGCATGTTCATGTACGGCGAGCAAAACAAGACCCTTAGCTACCTGGCCCACCTGGCCTCCAATGGGGTTGTCCTGGCCGAGATCCCGCACAGCGGCCACTTCCCCATGTACTCCAACGCACCGGAAATGTGGCGCAGAATCGCCGCCTTCCAGGCCGGAGCCCACGAACCGGCATCGGCTGCACACAGCGCACGCAGCTGACCCCCATCTGACGGCACAACGACGTGTCGGAACAATCCCCTTCGGAGAAAACTGAATGAAAGCACCTCAACACGACCGCGCCGACGAACTGGAAAACGAGCGGGAGCTCACCGGCGACGTCAGCAGCGCTGTCCGCGACTTTTCCAGCGAGGAACAGGGGTACCACAAGACCCTTAAACCCCGGCAAATCCAGATGATCGCCATCGGCGGCGCGATCGGCACGGGCCTGTTCATGGGCGCCGGGGCCCGACTGAGCAACAGCGGCCCGGCGCTCGTCCTCGTGTACGCCGTCTGCGGATTCTTCGGATTCCTCATCCTTCGCGCCCTCGGTGAGCTGGTCCTGCACCGGCCGTCCTCGGGTTCATTCGTCTCCTACGCCCGGGAGTTCTACGGAGAGAAGATGGCCTTCGCCGCGGGCTGGCTGTACTTCCTCAACTGGGCGATGACCTCCATCGTCGACGTCACCGCCGCAGCCCTCTACCTCAAATTCTGGGCCCAGTACTGGGAGCCCCTTCAGGCTGCCCCGCAGTGGGCTCTGGCATTGATCGCGCTGGTCGTCGTGCTGGCCCTGAACCTGGTGTCCGTCAAGCTCTTCGGCGAGATGGAGTTCTGGTTCGCACTGGTCAAGATCCTCGCCCTGGTCGGATTCCTGATCATCGGCGTGATCTTCATCCTGACCGGCTCGGCCACCGATGCCGGGCCGACCGGTTTCAGCGTCCTCGCCGACAACGGGGGCTTCTTCCCCGCCGGAGGAATCGCTCCCCTGCTGGCTGCAAGCGGCGTCATCTTCGCCTACGCCGGCATCGAACTGATCGGCACGGCTGCCGGTGAAACCGCCAAACCAGCCGAGGTAATGCCCAAAGCCATCAACACCGTGGTCCTGCGGATCGCCGTGTTCTATGTGGGGTCGGTGCTGCTGCTGTCCCTGCTGCTGCCCTTCACCTCGTACAAGGCCGGCGAATCGCCCTTCGTCACCTTCTTCTCCCACCTCGGCAACCCCGAGGCCGGCGTCGCCTCCGGCTCACTCATGAACTTTGTCGTCCTGACCGCCGCGCTGTCCAGCCTCAACGCAGGGCTCTACTCCACCGGCCGCATCCTGCGCTCCATGGCGCTCAACGGCTCAGCCCCCGGCTTCACCGCACGGATGAGCGCCAACGGAGTCCCCTACGGCGGGATCCTCCTCACCACCGTCCTCACGCTGCTTGGCGTCGGGCTCAATGCGCTGGTCCCCTCGCAGGCGTTCGAAATCGTCCTGGAAGTATCAGCCCTCGGCATCATCGGCTGCTGGGCCACAATCCTCCTGTGCCAGATGAAGCTGCACCGGCAGGCCCGGGAAGGCAAACTCATCCGGCCCGCCTTCCGGCTCTTCGGCGCCCCGTTCACCGCCTGGCTGACACTGGCCTTCCTGGCCTTCGTCCTGGCGTCCATGGGGTTCTCGGAAACCGGCCGCTGGGTCCTGGCTTCCCTTCTGATCGTGATTCCCCTGCTCATTGCAGGATGGTTCGCCGCCCGCAAGGGAATCTACGCCGCCGCCCGGGAACGGCACGGCCATACCGGCAGCTTCCCCGTGGTGGCAAACCGGCCGGAACGCTAGGGCCACGAGCCCTGGACTCCGCCTGCGCGGCGGGACGACCGGCAACCGCCGTCCGTCCCGCCGCGCACAGGTTTTTCAGCCCTTGCGTCCCTCGCCGTACAGGTAGATGGACATCAGATGGTGTTCCGAGCGGTGCAGGTATTCCAGCAGCATCTCGCTGGCCCCGCGGAAATCTCCCGCGGACAAGGCATCTGCGATCAGCTCGTTTTCCTGCAGGTAGCGCGTATAAAAGGCCACATCGACAGTCTCCTTGTGGAAGAACAGGCGCATCTCGGCAAGAACCTGCTGCATCAGACTGTTTAGCCGGTCACTCTCGGCCAGCTCCACGATGGCGCCGTGAAAGCGCTGGTTCGCTGTGGCCAAGGCGCTGAGGTCCCCGGATTCAGCAGCCCGGCGGCCCTCTGCCACAGCCTTGCGCACCGCGGCGATCCTCTCGGATGACCCGCCGTTGCGCGCCGCGCTGACTTCGACCGTCCGGCGCACAACATAAAAGTCCCGCAGGTCTGCCGGTCCCGGCGAGGCCACAAAAACGCCACGGCTGGGCAGCCTGACCACCAGGCGCTCCGCGGTGAGCTCCGCGAAGGCCTCCCGCAGTGTATTGCGCGAAACCCCCAGGCTCTTCGTCAGACCCGGTTCACTCAGGCGCTCCCCCGGCTTCAATAGCCCCGTAGTCAGCTGCCGACGCAACTCCGCAGCAACCTCACCTGCTGCACTGACCGTCTTGGCGGCGGCTCCCGTCCCGGGCGCGCCCATAGCAGCAGGGTCGACGGTCTCCAGCGTTTCCATACTCAGAAATGTACACGCATCCCCTCAGTGCAGCACGATTTCGTTGAACGAAATGGTGCTTTTATTGGAAAATCGTAGAACGATTCCAAGTTTTAAGGCATGATGGTGTGAACACCGATCGAGATAGGAATCACAGCATGCAGACAATCGATCTGAACAGCGACGTCGGCGAATCGTTTGGCCGCTGGGAACTCGGCGATGACGCCGCGATGTTCCGTTCCGTTTCCAGTGCCAACGTTGCCTGCGGCTTCCACGCCGGTGACCCCTCGGTCCTGCGTGCCACATGCGCTTCCGCGGCGGCGAGCGGTGTCCAAGTCGGCGCGCACCCCGGTTACCGGGACCTGGCCAACTTTGGCCGGCGGTTTCTGGACGTCGACCCGGTCCAGCTGACCGACGAAATCGTGTACCAGATCGGCGCCCTGCAGGCCATAGCCAAGACCGCCGGAAGCAGCGTCAAATACGTCAAACCCCACGGGGCGCTGGGCAACGCGATCGTCCACCACGCAGGACACGCCCAGGCAGTCGTGGACGCCGTGAAAGCCGTCGACCCCGTACTGCCGATCCTGGCCATACCCAACTCAGAGATCCTGACCCGGGCAGACGCCGCCGGCCTCCGCGGTGTTCCTGAAGCCTTCGCAGACCGCGCCTACACCTCAGACGGCCGCCTCGCATCCCGGTCCATGCCGGGAGCGGTGCTGCACGATGCAGACGACGTGGCACAACGCGTCCTCCGGATGGTCACCGAAGGAAAAATCACCACGATCAACGGGGTGGACATCGACGTCACCCCCGAGAGCATCTGCCTCCATGGCGACACGGCAGGAGCGGTCACGATGGCCTTCCGCGTCCGCGAAGCCCTCGAATCGGCAGGAATCGTCATCAAGAGCTTTGTCTAACCGGCAAAGCACCTTTCCAAACTCAAACAACTCCCCTCATCATTTGGAGCACATCATGGGAGCAACAATGTCAGAGCAAGACCTCTCCGCCGCTAAACGCCGGAGGACCAGAAGCGCCGTCAAAGCCTACGTCGCGTCCCTGAGCGGCACAGCGCTCGAATACTACGACTTCGCTATCTACTCCGTAGCGTCCGCCCTCGTCTTCCCCAAGATCTTCTTCCCGGGCAACGACGAGTTCGTCGGGCTGCTGCTGTCCTTCTCCACCTTCGCCGTCGGCTACCTCGCCCGACCCATCGGTGGCATCTTCTTCGGCAGGCTCGGTGACAAGATCGGCCGCCGTCACGTTCTGGTCATCACCCTGCTGCTGATCGGCATCGCCACCGTCCTGATCGGTGTCCTGCCCGACTACTCGGTCCTGGGCATCTGGGCCCCCGCCCTGCTGGTGCTCCTGCGTCTAGCACAGGGCATCGGTGTGGGCGGCGAATGGGGCGGAGCGGTCCTGCTCTCCAGCGAGTTCGGCAACCCCCGGCGCCGCGGCTTCTGGTCCTCGGCCGCCCAGATCGGCCCGCCGGCCGGCAACCTGATGGCCAACGGCGTCCTGGCCCTGCTTGCCGCGACCCTCAGCACCGCGGATTTCCTCGGCTGGGGCTGGCGCGTAGCGTTCCTCGCCTCAGCCCTTCTCGTGGTCTTCGGGCTCGTCATCAGGCTCAAGCTCGAAGAAACCCCGATCTTCCAGGCCCTGGTTGAAAAGGACGAGCGGTCCAACGCCCCGGTCACCGAAGTGTTCAAGACCCAGCCCCGCGCCCTGGTCTCCGCAGCCCTCTCGCGCTTGTTCCCCGACGTCATGTACTCGCTGTTCACCGTCTACGTCGCCGTCTACGCGACCACCCAGCTGGGACTGAACACCGGGAACGTGCTGGCCGCCATCCTGATCGGCTCGGCATGCCAGATGTGCGTCATTCCCCTCGCCGGCATCCTCACCGACATTTACAACCGACGCCTCGTCTACGCCCTCAGTGCTGTCGGCGCGGCCATCTACATCCCGCTGTTCTTCATCATGACCCAGGACAAGTCCCCGCTGACCTTCACCATCGGCGTCGCAGCCGCCCTGTCCATCCAGGGCCTCATGTACGGACCGCAGGCCGCCTACATCACCGAACAGTTCCCCGCCCGGCTGCGCTACGCAGGAAGCTCGCTGGCCTACACCCTCGCCGGCGTCGTCGGCGGTGCCATCGCTCCGCTGGTCTTCACAGCACTCTCCGCAGCCAACGGCGGCAGCTGGCACTTCATCGCCGTTTACCTGAGCGCGATGTGTGTCATCACCGTCATCGGCATGGCCATCGGCCGCAACCCGCGCCCCGAAGAAGACCTGAGGCTGGTCGATGAAGCTCACGTGTGACCCCACCCCGCCCGTCGCCGGAACCGGCGGCGGCCGGGTCCGCGGCGTCAGATTCGTCGGGCAACGCGCGCTGTTGGCAGAACTTGAACACCCCGAGGATGTCCTGGCACTCCAGGAACACCTCACCCGGCAGCCCCTGCCGGGCCAGCTCGAAGTCATCAGCGCAGCCGAAACCGTCCTGGTCCTCTGCTCCCACCCTGACGCGGCCCGATGCATCCGCGAAACGCTCCTCAATCTGGTCTTCCCGCCCCGGCAACAGGGAGACAGCGAACTGGTCCGCATCGAGGTGGTCTACGACGGGGAAGACCTGCGGGACGTCGCAGACCGGTGCGGCCTGACCCCCGAGGCCGTCGTCAACATCCACTCCTCACAGACCTGGAGCGCCGCGTTCACCGGGTTCTCTCCTGGCCTGGCCTACCTGGTGGGTGAAAACAGGCTCCTGGACGTCCCGCGCCGGTCAAGCCCGCGCACAGCCGTTCCTCCGGGAGCAGTCGCACTGGCGGGAAAATACTCCACCGTCTACCCGCGACAGTCTCCTGGCGGCTGGCAAATCATCGGCCACACCCAGGCCCCCATGTGGGACTTGGGACGGGAAAAACCTGCCCTGGTCATGCCCGGAACACGGGTTACGTTCCAGCCCGTCAGGGCCTTCACCTCCACCGTTGCGACCCCCACCCGCACCCCTGAAAACCAGCATGACAACGGCCGCGGACTGCGCGTTATCCGGTCCCTTCCGTTGACCCTCATCCAAGACCTCGGAAGACCCGGACACGCTGCCATTGGTGTTTCCTCCTCCGGAGCCATGGACCGGGCCTCACTGAAGCGGGCCAACCGCATCGTCGGGAACGCCCCCGGAGCAGCCGGCATCGAAATCGTCGACGGAGGGCTCGGCGTCGAAGCCACGGACGATCAGGTCCTCGCCGTCACCGGTGCACCTCTCGAGCTACGGATCGCCTCTGTGCACGGGCAACGGACCGTCCCGATGGCACACCCCTTCGCCCTGCTTGTCGGCGAAGTCCTCACCCTCGGCCAGCCCACGAACGGGTTCCGCAGCTACCTTGCCGCGCGCGGCGGGTTCGATAGTCCCCAGGTGTTGGGCAGCCGCTCCACCGACACCATGTCCGGCCTGGGGCCTGACCCCGTCGCCGCCGGACAAATCCTTCCCGTAGCGCGGCCAAAGGGCCTGCACACCGTGGGCTGGCCCGAGCCCCAGCCGGAACTCGCGGGAACCGACGCCACTGTCCTCGACGTCACGCCCGGTCCCCGGGACGACTGGTTCACCGGTGAAGCGCTCACCCTGTTCGGCAGCACGGACTGGACAGCCGGCAATGAACTCAACCGGGTAGGGATGCGCCTTCAAGGGCCGGCCCTGCAGTGGCAGAAGAGCGGGGAACTGCCCAGCGAAGGCACCATCGCGGGCAGCATCCAGGTCCCGCCCAACGGCCAGCCCGTCATCTTCCTCTCCGACCACCCCACAACCGGCGGTTACCCCGTCATCGCGGTCCTGGCCGAGGACCAGCTCGACAAAGCAGCCCAGATCCGGCCCGGAGCCACCATCCGCTTCCGCATAGTTCCACGCCAGAAAGAATCCACTGATGCATAAAGTCCTGATTGCCAACCGAGGCGAAATTGCCGTGCGCGTCGCCCGAGCCTGCGACGACGCAGGGCTGGAATCCGTGGCCGTGTATGCCGACATCGACATCGACGCCCTCCACGTCCGCGCCGCCGACAAAGCCTACGGGCTGGGCGGAAACGCTCCCGCCGATACGTACCTCAACATCGACAAACTCATCGACGCCGCCCGCCGCTCGGGAGCGGACGCAGTCCACCCCGGCTACGGGTTCCTCTCCGAAAACGCCGACTTCGCCCAGGCCGTCATCGACGCCGGACTGATCTGGGTCGGCCCCCAGCCGGCGACCATCCGCGAACTCGGCAACAAAGTCACCGCACGCCAGCTCGCCATCCGCGCCGAGGTCCCCCTCGTCGCCGGCAGCGACGGACCCGTCGGGTCCGCTGCCGAAGCCCGGGCCTTCGCCGAACAACACGGCCTTCCCATCGCGATCAAAGCCGTCTACGGTGGCGGCGGCCGCGGCCTCAAAGTCGTTAGGGACATCCACAACGTCGAAGAATACTTCGACTCCGCAGTCAGGGAAGCCGAGGCAGCCTTCGGCCGAGGCGAATGCTTCGTCGAAAAGTACCTTGACCGGCCCCGGCACGTCGAAGCACAAATCCTCGCCGACAACTTCGGCCGCGTCGTTGTCGTCGGAACCCGTGACTGCACCCTCCAACGGCGAAACCAAAAGCTGGTCGAGGAAGCTCCGGCACCCCTCCTGACCGCCGCCCAGGAAGAAACCATCCACGACGCCGCCCGCTCCATCTGCCGCGAAGCCGGATACCGGGGCGCCGGGACGGTGGAATTCCTCGTCTCAGAAGCCGGCGACATCGCCTTCCTGGAAGTCAACACTCGCCTGCAGGTGGAGCACCCCGTCACCGAGGAAACCTACGGTGTCGACCTCGTGCTCGAACAGTTGCGCATCGCACAGGGCCAACCACTCGAAGTGTCCGATGGGCTGCGCCCGCTCAAGCATTCCATCGAATTCCGCATCAATGCCGAGGATGTCGGCCGCGGTTTCCTCCCCAGCCCCGGTGACGTCGAATCCCTTCGCACCCCGACCGGGCCGGGCATACGCTTCGACTCCGGGATCACCGGCGGCTCCTCGGTGCCGCCCCAATTCGACTCGCTCATCGCCAAGCTCATCGTGTCCGGATCAGACCGGCAGCAAGCACTGCGCCGGGCGCGCCGCGCACTGGCCGACCTTTCCATCGAGGGCGTTCCGACAGTTCTGCCGTTCCACCGCGCCGTCGTGGACGCCGTCGACTTCTGCGACATTGCATCCTTCAAAGTGCACACCCGATGGATCGAGACCGAATTCCAGGCCGACATCCTTCCCGACCCCGCCTATCGTCCATTACCGACAACCGAACAGGGACTGCACCAGCTCCCGCTCGAAATCGACGGACGCCGCCACACGGTGGGCCTCCCAGCGCAGCTTCTCGCGCTGCTCACCTCCGGCACAGGCCGCCCCCGGGCGGAGCTGCACGAGCAGGACGACAGCGACCCTAACGACGGAATCGTACAGTCGCCAATGTTCGGCAAAGTCATTAAATGGCTCGTCGAAGAAGGCGACCAAGTAACCGAAGGCCAGCCGCTTCTGGTCCTGGAATCCATGAAAATGGAATCCCACGTCCCGGCCCCCCGCTCAGGAACGATCGAAGAACTCGCTGTTGTGGCCGGAGACGACGTGAAAACCGGAACCCAACTGGCCACCCTCGCCTGACACCGCACAGAGCTTCCGGCAAGAAAGTAACCCATGAGAATCTCACCGGCCTTCACGGTGATCCCCTCCGGCCCCACCCAAACAACCGCCATCGCCGGAGGCATAGACGCCCTAGCCATCCGGCGCAAGATCGTAGCTCTTCAAAAGGCCATGGAATCGTACGCGCTGCCCGGCGTCAGCGAAGTCACCTCCATCGGTCGCTCCCTTCTGGTCGACTACGACCCCTCGCACTGGACCCAGGGAACCATGAAAGCAGCACTGATCGCGCTGGAATCCACCGTCGCCCGGCCCGAGGAAGCCCAGCCACTAAAGCACTTCGACTGGCCCCTGCTCGGCGGGTGCACAGAAGAGAGCGACCTCCAGTTGGCTGCCGCAGCCCACGGACTTACCGCAGAAGCGTTCCTGGCACGCATAACCCGCAGAACCTACATCATCAAAGACTTCCGCATGCCAGGCCTCTCACCCCAGCTCTTCAGCCGGGGTTTCCCCCGGTTGAAGCCCGGAATCGCCCCCCACGAGAACCCGCGTACAGTACCTTGCGGAGCCGTGGCCCTCTCCAGTGAAGGCCTGAGCATTAAGACCTGCGAAACAATGACCGAGGACTTGGTCATCGGGCATATCCCGCCCGGGTCGGTCTCCACGGAGACAGCATCATTCCGCATCGGAGACCGGGTACATTTCCGTCATCTGAAGAAGGAGTTCTAGGCGATGCTTGTCGCGGATTTCGAAGTCGCCACACGGCCGGAACGTGACTACAAGTTATTGGAAGCCGTCTCCCATGCCCAGGTAAAAGCGGCGATGCACGGAAAAGCCGGCATCCTGGTGACCAGACATCATTTTCGCCGGTTTCTCTGTCGCTGTGACTCCGACCGTGCCATACGGCTTCATTCACGAACGCGATCACGCGAAGCGCTGACGAACCAGCGAACCGTTGGTTCCGGCGTCAGCGGCAGCTTCTTGCAGCGGCCTCACCTCACACTTAGTCTACAAACGTGTGGCTCATGGCTCTGAATAGTTGGGTACACCCCAACCCGCGTGTGGTGCTGGAAGACTAACCACTGGCACCAGCCGCATAGCCACCGCGACGCTTTACTCTGGGGTTAATTAAGCCAACAGCTTTTGCCTCACGGTGCGTGCTGGGGGGAGGCAACTGCGAAAGGCCCGCGGGTCGTTCTGCAGGGATATTTTGCAGCAGTGTGATCGGATGAAATTGATGTTGTCTATGCGTGACCTCGAGCAGTACCTTGTCCTGGCCGAGGAACTGAACTTCCGGCTCGCGGCGGACCGGCTCCACGTGTCGCAGCCAACGTTGACGCAGACCCTGCAGCGTCTGGAACGGCTCCTCGGGTCGACGCTCATCGAACGGAGCACCAGAAAAAGCCACCTCACAGAGGCGGGCAGGACTCTCTATGAGGGTGCCGAGCTCCTCCTGGGTGATGCCAAGAAATTGGAGATAGAAGTCCGCAATGTCGGGGCCGGGATGCGGCGGGAACTGCGCGTCGGTGCGGTCAACCCGGCGATGGGGAGCCTGATGCCGCAGATCCTTCAGGCTGTGCACCGGTCCTATCCGGATGTGAGGATCAGCCTTCAGCCAATGGCGTCTTTTGCGCTGATGCGCGCTCTTCGCGATGGTCGGCTGGACATTGCCATTGTTCGTACTGCGGATTCCGTTCCTGGGTTTGTCGCTACGGAACTGATGAACGATGCGCTGCTCGCCGTACTTCCCGCCGCTCACCCACTTGCGTCGCGGGAGAAGATCAAGCTCGCGGAGCTTTCAGGCGAGTCCTTCATCATGGCACCGCGGTCGCGCAACCCGGCCTTCCACGACGAACTAGTCAGCCTCTATCACCGGCGCGGCTGTTCACCCTCGCAATTCATCGAATCCAACGGCCTGCACAGCCAGTTGGCTCTAGTCGGCGCTGAAGTGGGAGTGGCAGTGCAGTCTGTGCTGTACCGGGATTTGGGACGTGAGGATATCGTTTTCGTGGCTGTGGGTGAGAACCTGGAGATTCCGCTCCAGGTTCTCACCCAAGACACCGACTCAGAGCTGATCAGGTGCTTTATAGCTGCCGCGCAGGTTCGGGCACGGGAGATTAACGCTTCGCTTTCTGCCGGGGCTGGAGGCTGAGAGGCGCCACCTTGGCCCGGCGTTTAGGCCTGGCCCCGGTGATTGCTGAAATCACCAGCAGCACACACAGGGCGAGGAGCACCAGTGCGCCGGGCCGCTGGACGAAGATTAGGAAGCCGTTGTCGCTGAGAAGCAGTGACTGGCGCATCGACGTTTCCAGCATTCCACCGATGATGAAGGCCAGGACCAGCGGGCCAGTCGGCAGGCCCCAGATCCGCATCAGGTATCCAATCACCCCGAAGATAATGGCAACCCACATGTTCCAGGTGTTGTTGTCGATCGTGTAGACCCCGACCAAGCTCAGCAGGATGATGAACGGCGCCATGATCTGGGGGTCCACCCGCAGGATCTGGATGAACAGGCCCACAAGGGGAAGGCTGAGTATCAGCAGGACGATGTTGCCAAGGTACATCGAAGCGATGACACCCCAGAACAGGTCGGGTTCGTCCTCAATCAGCCTGGGCCCGGGCGTGATGCCGTTGATCAACAGGACACTGAACATCAGTGAGATCGCGACGTTGAACGGAATACCTAAGGTAAGCAGTGGAATGAACGCCGAGGTCGACGACGCGTTGTTGGCCGTTTCCGGTCCGGCTACGCCTTGGATTGCGCCTTTCCCGAATTCTTCCGGCCGCTTTGCCAGACGACGTTCCGTGCCGTAACTCACCAGTGATGAGACGACGCCGCCGCCGCCCGGCAGCAGCCCGATCAATGTACCGATCAGAGAGCCACGGGCAATGGGGGCCGCACTGTCGCGGAAGTCCTGCCGCGTCGGCATTACCCGTCCCACTTTGGATGTGACGGCTCCGGTGTCTCCATCCGGGTGGCGCAGCTGGTAGAGGACTTCACCGATACCGAACAGTCCCAAGACGGCCGCCACGATGTCGATTCCGTCCACGAGTTGCTCGGAGCCGGCGTCGAAACGGGCATGTCCTGACACGGGGTCGAGGCCGATCACCGCAATGAACAATCCGATGCCGGCTGCCAGGACGGCCTTGCCGAAGGAACCGTTGCCCATGTAGGCGATCAGCAGCAGACCCAGCAGTGCCAGCAGTGCATACTCGGGCGGCCCCAGCCGCAGCGCAAGGTCGGCCAGTTGCGGCGCGCAGAGTGTCAGGCCAACGAGCGCCACTGAGGCGCCGATGAAAGAACCGATAGCTGAGATGCCCAACGCAGGACCTGCCCGGCCACGACGTGCCATCTCGTGTCCGTCGATGGCTGTAACCACTGACGCCGCCTCGCCTGGCAGCTTGAGCAGCACCGAGGTGATCGTTCCGCCGTACATGACCCCGGCGTACACTCCGGCGAGGAGGATAATTGCCGTGGTCGGTTCAAAATTGAATGTGAACGGAAGAAGCAACGAGATGGTGGTGACCGGCCCCAGCCCGGGCAGCACACCCACAAGCATTCCCAGGAAGCATCCGATGACGACCGCCAGAATGTTCTCCCAGGACATGGCGACTCCAAATCCTGCGATGAGTCCGTCCATGAAAGCCTCCTAACCTAGCCCGAGAAGTGATGAAGGGAACCTGGTACCCACCACAACGGCGAAAAGCACGTACAGGATCGCAGTGATGACGGCTGTCACCCATGCAGTGCGGCGCCAGGTGAAGCCCGCCAGCAGCCGTGACCACAGTACGAGCATGAGAACTATGGCCGGGACGAATCCTACGTAACTGAAAAGAGCGACGAAAAGGATAGCCAGGATGAGCCCGGTCGCCGGCTTGCGGAGCTGCACGAGAGCCTCGAGATGCATCTTTCCTGTCCATGCAGAGAAAGCGAGCCCTAAAGCGGCAAGGGTCCACACAACGCCGATGCCAACAGGCCACATTCCCGGACCAGGACGATCCGCAGCACCCACACCCAAGTTCACCCCGTTGAACGCCACAGCAGCGCCCGCACATGCCAGTATCAGGGGGACGACTGTTGAGTAGATGCGGCCCCCGCGCTCGGCGTCGGGCCGCACCTCCTCCACGGCTGGGATGTCAGCCATTCAGCAATCCCAGCTCTTTCAACACCTGGCCCGTTTCGCTGTACTCCTTGGACAGTGCATCGGAGTACTCAGTGCTGTCACCGAAATCCGGAATGAAGCCTGAAGCGGTAATCTTCTTGGCGATCTCATCGTCGTTGAGGGCCGCCTCGATAGCATCCGAGAGGGTCTTGACCACATCGTCGCTGACTCCTTTAGGCGCGACCACACCGTTCGTCACATTGGTCACCGCGTCATAACCGCTGTCCTTCAAGGTAGGAACAGACTCATAGAAGGCGCCCTTGACGTCGCCGAGGTTGGCAAGAATCTTCAAGTCGCCTGATTGGACGGAGGCGGCAAAAGCCGAGGGCAGGCCAGCTGCCGCATCAACGTTGCCTCCCAGCAGCGCAGAAGTGGCTTCACCACTGCTCTCGAAGGGGACCTGCTTTGTCTCCACTCCGGCTGCCTTGTCGAACTTCTCCATCGCGATGTTGGCAGGATTGCCGGCACCGGTACTGGCATAGGAGAAGCTGTCCTGGTTCTTCTTCAGGTGCTCGACAAGGTCCTGCACGCTCTTCCAAGGTGCATCGCCACGCACCGCCAACAGAAGAGGAGCCGTGGCGACGCGGGCGATCGGACGGACGTCATCCTGTTTGTACGTCGTCCGGCCATAGTGAGGCTGCACCGTGAGGGGACCGCCGGCGATGAAGGCCAGGCTCCGGCCATTTGGATCGGCTTTCACCAACGATGTCAGGGCAACAGTGCCCGATCCGCCAGCCTGGTTCTGAACAATGACAGATGTTCCAAGGGTGGACTCCAGTGACGGGGACAGGGTCCTTGCGAGCTGGTCGCTGGCCCCGCCGGCCTGGTACGTCACAACGATCTCAACCGGGCCGTCGGGGTATTTGGCACCGTTGCCCCCGCCCTGGCTTCCCGGGCCCACACTGCACCCGGCGACGAGGGCAACCACGGCGCTTGCGATGCCCGCGAGGCGTACTTTCTTCATCAGTGGACCCATCAGCTGTAGCGCTTCCGGAAGTGAGGACGCAGTTCGTCGAGCGGAACATCCTGGGCAATCAGATTCGCGGTAAACGCCTCGTCAGCGGCGATCTGCTCTATCTGGTCAATGACGTAATTCACGTGCTCGAAGGGCACCACGCAGACGCCGGAGTCATCGGCGACAATAAGGTCCCCGGGCCGAACCTGAACGTCGTGGAGCCTGACGGGGCCGTTCATTTCGATGGCCTCGATCCGGAACTTGCCCGTGATCGGTGTGATGCCGCAGCTCCAGACGGGGTAGTCGAGGTTGCGGATGGTGCTTGCGTCACGCACGGCGCCGTAGACAATGGAGCCGGCCAGGCCCTTGGTCTTCGCCACCGTGCAGGACTGCCCGCCCATGTTCGACACATCGAGGTTGCCACCGGTGTCAGTCACCAGCACGTCACCAGGCTCCGAGAGGTAGTAGATGTCACGCGTCGACATGCGGATGAAGTCCTTGTCGACATAGCCCTGCGTCGGCGTCTTCCGCTCCACCATGTTGCGGATGGTCACTGCCGGCCCCACGACCTTGCGGCCGGTCTGCAGCGGCTTCAGGTACGACGCCGGGACGGCGCCTACGATTCCCAGGCCGTCCAGGATGTCCGACACCGACGTCGTCAGATCCTCCACGGCGAGGTAGCGCTGAATGACGTCCTGCGAGACCCGTTCGAACTTGATCTTCTTGATGCGTTCCTGCGGCACAAGGCCCCAGATCCGTCCGGCTTCCTCGTACTCTCGGTACTCCTGCTCGAGGGTGGTCATTACTTCTCCTTTGAATATGACAACGGCTCTGTGGTGAGCGTCACTGAAACACTAACCAGCGGTTTTTCATAGGACAATCCATGATTTTGGTATCGGATTATTGGTTTCACTAATAGATGACGGTGTGCGCCGGGATGGACAAAGCCGTCCGGGGACGGTTCAGTCCCTGGACGGCTTTTCTCGTTTACGGGTCCTGTCAGGAGGGTGTTTGGCCTTTGTCGGCCAGCCCGAGTTCCGCTCGGACCTTCTCGGTGTGTTCACCAAGGGCCGGCACGGCTGCCATGCGGAAGTCCAGTTCCCGGGACGTCACGGGGGGAATCAGGCTGCGAAGGGGCCCGACGGGGGATTCCACGTCACGCCACCGGTTGCGGTGGCTCAGCTGCGGGTGTTGTGAGAAGCCGTGCATGTCGCGCAGCTGCGCATTGGCGATGCCGGCTGCGTCCAGGCTGGCCAGGGTTGCATCCGCCGTGGCTGAGCTGAGGGCGGCGTTGATCACGTCGTGGAGGTCGGCACGGTTCGCCACCCGCAGTGTGTTGGTCGAAAAGCGCGGGTCCTGGGCCAGTTCCGGACGGTTGAGGACCTTGGCGCAGAAGGTGGCCCATTCCCGTTCGTTCTGGATTCCGAGGAACACGGTGCCGTCCTGAACCTGGAACGGTCCGTAGGGGGCGATGCTGGCATGTTGGGCGCCGCTGCGGGCCGGGGGTGCGCCGCCGTACTCGGCGTAGAAGTAGGGCTGGCTCATCCATTCGCCCAAGGCTTCGAGCATGGAGATTTCCAGGACGTCTCCCCGTCCGGTGCTGGCCCTGCTCAGCAGGGACGTGAGTATCCCGGAGTATGCGTACATGCCGGCACAGACGTCGGCTATTGACACTCCAACCTTGGCCGGGCTGCCGGGGTCGCCCGTCACGCTCAACAGCCCTGACTCGCACTGGATGAGCAGGTCATAGGCCTTTTTCTGCTCGTGTGAGCCTCCGCGCCCATAGCCTGATATGGAGGCGTGGATGAGCTTGGGATTGAGTTCGAGGGCGTCATCCGGGCCGAGCCCGAGCCGTTCCACAGCTCCGGGCGCCAGGTTCTGCACCAGGATGTCCGCCTGGGCAACCAGTTTCTTCAGGACGGCCAGTCCGTCGTCCGATTTCAGGTCGAGGACTACGCTCTCCTTACCCCGGTTCAGCCACACGAAGTAGCTCGACATGCCATTCACTTTGGTGTCGTAGCCACGGGCGAAGTCGCCTGTATCGCGTTCTATCTTGATCACGCGTGCCCCGAGGTCCGCGAGCTGCCTGGTAGCGAACGGGGCTGCCACGGCCTGTTCGAGTGAGACCACTGTTATGCCTTCCAAAGGCAAGCGCGTCATTTAGAGGTCCTTTCCGGCCCGGGCAAGGATGCGCTTGGCCCGCTCGGTGACGGGCCGGTCGATCATCTGCCCGTCTACTTGCACGGCGGCGCCTTCGGCAGTGGATACCGACAAAGCCCACGCTACTTCGGCTTCAGTGGGGATGAAGGCACTGGCCACCGCTGTGATTTGTCGCGGGTGGATGCAGAGTTTGCCTCCGAATCCGAAGTTTCTGGCCAGCCTGGCTGATGCCGCGACGAGGCCAGTATCCTGGATCTCAATGCAGGGAGAATCGAGCGGTGCACTGATGCCCGCGGCTCTCGATGCCAAGACGAGTTCGGAGCGGGCACGGTCCAGGAACCGGTCGCCGCTGTCCGCGTTGATGTCGAGCGCGAAGTCGATGGCACCGAAGGCCAGGCGCGTGACGCCGGGAACCTGCGCAAGCTCCAGTGCGTGAACTACACCGGCAGCTGACTCGATAAGGGGAACCAGTGCGAGATGAGCCGGAAGCCGGCCGCTGAGTGCGGCTAAAGCCTCCGGGTTGTCTGCTTTGGGCAGGACGATGCCCAGCAGGCCATGATGCGGCCATTCGGTCAGGGACAGCAGCGCAGCGACTTCGGAGCCGTGCGATTCGGATTCTGCGGCGTTTACCCGCACCAGGGCGCGGAGTCCTCCGCGGGCCAGGGCGTCCACCGTCGCAGCCAGGGCTGCGGGCTTTTGGTCCGGGGCCACCGCGTCCTCCAAGTCAATGATGACGACGTGGGCACCGGAGTCGGCTGCTTTGCCGAACCGTTCAGGACGGTCACCCGGCACGAAGAGTGCGGTGACCGCGGCTGAAACGATCTCTGCGGCGACGGGGTCATGCGGCAGCGCCTTGGGAAATGTCACTGGAAGTCCCCCGTTGCTGGGAGGGTGGATTCGTCCGGACGTGCGGCTTCCACTCCGGGAAGGTGGCCCTGCCGGTACACCATGAAGGTGCGGCGGTACGTGATGACAATTTTGCCGTCCTGATTGAACCCCTCGGTGGCAACAGTCACCAGACCCAGGTTGGGCCGGGACTTTGACTCACGGATGGCAAGGACCTTGGAACGAGAATAGATCGTGTCGCCTTCGAAGACCGGATTCGGCATGCGGACGTCATCCCATCCCATGTTTGCGAAAACGTTCATGGACAAATCGATGGTGGATTGCCCGGTCACCAGGGCGAGAGTGAATGTTGAATTAACCAACGGCCGCCCGAACTCTGTGGCTTCGGCGAAGTTGCGGTCGATGTGGGTTTTGGCGACGTTCTGTGTCATCAGGGTGAAGCTGTGGTTGTCGGCCTCAGTCACGGTCTTGCCGAAGGGGTGATAGTAGATGTCGCCAACGGCGAAGTCTTCGAAGAGCCTTCCCGTCCATCCCTGAACCACCCGGGTCCGATCTCCGGCTGGGGCGGGCATGGTTTCTGCCATTTCATGTCTCCTTCGACTGGTGGGCTCGCAACAGATTGTCGCAAATATATTATGCAGTAACTCAAGGATCCGCGCATTACGCCCGTGTTGTCAAGGATCCTGAGTGCGATCCGCCGCGCATGGAGGGCTTGCCTTTAGCGAAATATATTTTGTAGAGTTGATGTCGGCTACCAATGATGCCCTAGCCAAATACCTCTAAGGAGCACTCCATGACTGCCCAAACCTCTGTTGAGCAACTGCGGGACAAGACCCGCTCTCTCTGCGCCCTGTTTCCCGACGAATACTGGCGTGAGACCGACCGCAACCGCCGGTACCCCCAGGAGTTTGTGGACAGGCTGACCAAGGAAGGACTCTTGGCCGCGCTGATCCCCGCTGAATATGGCGGCCTTGGCGTCGGCCTCACCGAGGCAAGCGTGATCATGGAGGAAATCAACAAGTCCGGCGGCCATTCCGCTGCCTGCCATGCGCAGATGTACACCATGGGCGCGCTGCTCCGCCACGGAAATGAGGAACAAAAGCAGGCCTATCTGCCGGCTATCGCGTCGGGCGACCTCCGCCTTCAGGCGTTCTCCATTACTGAGGACGCCGCCGGTTCCGACACAACCAGCATCGAGACCGCCGCGGTCAAGGATGGCGATGACTACATCATTACAGGCCATAAGAGCTGGACCAGCCGCATCGACGAGTCAGACCTCGCGTTCGTACTCGCCCGCACTTCGGCCAAGGGTGCAGAGGACCGGACGCATGGCCTCACGCTCTTCCTGGTGGACCTGCGTCAAGTGCGCGCCGAACAGCCGGAGACTTTGGAAGTGGTCAAGGTCCGGACGATGTTCAACTACGCCACCAACCAGATCTTTTATAAGGGCATGCGTGTTCCGGCGTCCGCGGTGATCGGTGAAGCGGGCAAGGGCTTCCGCTACGTCATTGACGGATGGAATGCCGAACGCATCCTGCTGGCATCGGAAGCCATCGGTGACGGCTACTGGTTCACGACCCGCGCCGTTGAGTACGCCAACCAGCGGAGCGTCTTCGGCCGCAAGATCGGCACAAATCAGGGCGTCCAATTCCCCATTACTGACGCCTATATGAAGGTGCGGGCGGCGGACATGATGCGCTACGAAGCGGCTCGGCTCTTCGACGCCGGTGAACCATGCGGGGCAGAGGCGAACATGGCCAAGCATCTCGCATCAGAGGCCAGTTGGGCCGCCGGCAACGCCTGCCTTGACACGCACGGAGGCTACGGCTTCGTGGATGAGTATGATGTCGAGCGAAAGTTCCGTGAGACCCGCATGTTCCAAGTAGCACCGATCAACAACAACATGATCAAATCCTTCATCGGCACCAAGGTACTGGGCCTCCCCCGGTCTTACTAGGAAAGCCAGATGAACGCTCAAACAGCGGGCAGCCGCGGAAACGGAAACTGGGCGCGGCTGGTTGGTGCGTTCGTCGAGATCCGGCGGGACCAGCGAACAGTTCGGCGAGGCGTCGTGGAGGACGCGATGCCGGACTCGTCCGCATTGTGGTTGGCTGCGGACGCCACCAATCAGCGGATGATGTACGCTGCCGCAGATGACTACCAGGTGTGGATTCATCCGCGGCAACTCGGATCATCGATCAAGTTCGGCTAGGAGCCACTGGTGGTTGCGGCGCGGGAGCACCCCGATCAATGGACCAGTCGTGCGGACGGCCAGCCTCCGGCTTCAATGCGGCTAAGAACAGTCTCTTCAAGGAGATCCGCGACCATTCTGAGCGCACCGGAGGATCGGGCGTTGCTTGGCCTGGCCAGCACAATCCTCCGTGGTATTCCGGGATTGACAATGGGGGCCGAATTGAGTCTGCCGCCAGCGGCTTCGTCGGCCACCATGATGCCCGGCAGCACCGTCCAACCGAAGCCGTTCTCCACGAGCTGCTTCTGGACCCCGGCGTCATTCGTTTCCACGGCGATTTCGAGTGAGAGGCCGGCGCGCGCGGCAGCACTTTCCACCAGCGACCGTATGCCGTGTGGGGCACTGGGCATCGCCAGCGGGCGCTGGAGGAGGTCCCGGAGCTCAATTCCGTCAGAGGCGAGAGTGGCGGTCGCCGGTGGTGCGACCGCCCACAGGTCCTCTTCCAGCAGGGGTTTCACGCTCAGGGCTGCTGCCGGCGGCAGGTTATACGTCAGGGCAACGTCCACGTCACCGGCTTCGAGCCATCTGCTTAGGTGTCCTCCAAAGCCTGTGACTATCCGCAGCCTCACCCCGGGGTGCCGCTCCGTCACAGCTGCAACCAAGGGCACAGCGAGCAACGGTGCAGTGCTGGCTAGGAGGCCGACAGTCACGATTCCGTGCAAACCTGCCCCCGAAGACCGCGCTTCCTCACGTGCGCGTTCAAGCTCTGCGAGGGCGCGCCGGGCCCTTTCGACAACCTGGAGTCCGATTTCCGTCGGTCTCATGCCGGTTCGGCTTCGTTCGAACAGGGACGCGCCGAGTTCCGTCTCCAGGTTGTGGATCTGCCGGGTGACCGCGGGTTGGACGACATGGAGCAGTTCGGCTGCTCTTGTCACGCTTCCGGTGTCTGCGACGGCCAGCAGAGACTGCAACTGCCTTATTTCCATGCCGTGCTCCCGGGCGAAGGGATAACAGTACGGCATGTTGCCATCGTGAATAGGTATTGGTAAGGCTCATCCATAACAGACAGTATGGGATAGATCACCTCCAGCGCCTAACTTTGGCCCTTCCTCCCAGCCCGCTAACCCTGTGCGAAAGACAAGATATGCTTCAAGACACCAGCACCCCGCATTCCAGCCAGCCCGGTCCGGCCCCAGAGGCGGACTCCCGTAAAGTCCTGCGCGGCCGGGCAGCCGCGATGGCGCGGAACATGGAGGCCAGTCTGGCAATCCCTACCGCCTCGACGATCCGCACCTTCGAAGTTTCTGCCCTCATGCAATGGCGTGACCGTCTGCGGGCCGAGGGATTTAATGTCCCGATCGCCGCTGTCCTGGCAACTGCCATGGCGCGGGCCGCCCAAACCCAGGTACCAGCGGCGCGCCGGCGGATCGAAGCTGCGGACAAAGATCTGATCATGGTGGAAGAAGGCACTGTGAACCTCGGTGTGGCCGTGGATGTGGAAACTGCCGCGGGCCACTCCATCATGGTTCCTGTCATCCGGCACGCCGGCAGCCTTACCTTCCCTGAATTCGTCGGGCGCCTCGGTGAGCTGTCCGAGGCCTGCCGCGCGGGAACCGTGGCCGTGGCGGACCTCCGCGGCGCCACGTTGATCCTGACCAGCACCGGCCGGTTCGGCTCAACCACCGGTGTGCCCCTGCTGCCAGCCGGCCCGGGAATTATCGTCGCCGCCGGAGCAATCGGTATCCCCGCCGGACTGGAGACCCTTGCCCGCACCCAGCACGTGGATCCGGTCATCACCCTGTCCTCCACCTATGACCACCGCGCCATTCAAGGCGCAGACTCGGGATTGTTCCTGGGCACCGTCGAAAAACTGCTCAGGTCTTCGGAATTTTTGGACCAACTCGAAAGCGAGCTCCGCGGCACGCCGTCGGGCGTCCTGCTGGACCTTCCCGCCCAGCCGGGCACGGACCACGACGATATCCGACTGGCAGAATACGAAAGCACCGCCAGCTCCGCGGTCGCACGGCTTGAGCCTGTCCGCGCCCGTGACGAAGGGTCCTGGCTTCCCAACGGCGTTGAAGTGGAGTTCAGCCACCTCTCCGACCCGGAATCCCGCCAGTGGCTTGCCGAACTGCTCCGCAACGGCATGCCGACGCCCGCTTCCTCCCGACGGCTTCAGGCATTAAAGCTGGCCACCGAATTGGACGTCTTTGAGGCATATCTGCAGACCCAGTTCCTGGGCCAGAAAACACTGTCGGTCCAAGGGCTCGAATCAACAGTCCTGGCCCTCGCCGAAATGACGGGGCATGCCGCCAAGGCCGGCTACACAGACACTGTTCTGGGCATGGCGCACCGCGGACGGTTAAGCATCATGGCCCGTATTCTGAACTGGCCCGCCGAAAGGCTCCTCGCAGAATTCCTGCCCACAGCCCACGCCACCCCCAACGCACCCGTGGGCGACGTCCGCCAGCACCTGGGCGGCGAAGGGCGCTTTGACGACGTCGATGGCGCCTCCATCAACGTCACCCTGGAACAGAACCCCAGCCACCTCGAATTTGTCTCACCGGTGGCACTGGGTGCAGTCCGTGCCAAGCAGGACCAGCTTGTCGCGGACGGAATGTCGCGTGAAGAAGCCCGACGGCGGGTCCTGCCCGTGCTCCTGCATGGCGATGCCGCCTTTACCGGTCAGGGCGTGGTCTACGAAACCCTGAACCTGCAAAACCTCGCCCCGTACGATGTGGGCGGCAGCGTTCACATTGTCCAGGACAACCGCCTGGGCTTCACCGCGACCCCCTTCCAACTGCGCTCCACACTGTGGCCCTCCGATGTCGTTAAGGGATTCGACGTTCCGGTTATCCACACGGACGCGGACGACGTTGATGCCAACCTGGTCGCTGCCAGGATCGCCTTCGAATACCGCGAGCGTTTCGGCAAAGATGTGATCATCCACGTCCTGGGCTACCGGCGGCACGGACACAATGAGACCGACGAACCGCGCTACACCCAACCGGTCTACTATGCCGATATCGACGAGCATCCCCCCGTGCACGAGATTTACGCCGCCAGGCTCGAAGCCGCAGGCCTGGTGCCCTCCGGCTACGTGGAGACGACGAAATCTGCAGCCCGGGCAGCCCTGGTTGACGGACTGGAGAAGGCCAGGATGTTCGACCTGGATAGCGTCGTTAACCAGCACCTGCAGAGCCGCCCCAACATCCAATCAGCCCTGGAAGCCGCGCCCGCAGAGTGGGCCTTGCAGGTCCTTGACGATGCCGAGCAGGACCGGGACGATTTCACCATCCATCCCAAGCTGATGCGCCAGTTCTCCAAGCGCCGTTCGGCCAGGGCAAAAGACACGTTGGTTGACTGGGGGCAGGCCGAACTCCTGGCTCTCAAGCTGATCAACGAAGCGGGCGTCCCTGTCCGACTGACCGGTGAAGATGTCGAGCGCGGAACCTTCAGCCACCGCCATATCGTGGTCCATGATGCCGCCACCGGAGACAAAACGGAACGGCTCGCGTTCGACGGTGCACCGTTCCTGGTCGCCAACACGCCGCTGACCGAAGTGGCTACCGTCGGCTTCGAGTACGGTTATGGGCGGACGAACACTGACTCACTGCAGATCTGGGAAGCCCAGTTTGGCGACTTCGTCAACGTGGCCCAGGTGATGTTCGACCAGTTCATCATGGCCGGACGCGACAAGTGGGGCCGGGACAGCCGGATCGTCGTGCTCCTCCCGCATGGCTGGGAGGGAGCCGGACCGGAGCATTCCTCCGCCCGTCTGGAGCGGTTCCTTCAGCTTGCGGCACGGGATAATTCCCGCATTCTGGTGCCCACCACGGCGTCCCAGTACTTTGCGGCGCTGGTTGGAGCTGCTGCTGCCGACGATCCCCGCCCGCACGTGATCTTTACGCCGAAGTCGCTGCTTCGGGCAGAGGCTGCGAAATCGCCGGTGGAGGACTTTGCTCCGGTCAGCTTCCGGCCGGTGCTGGCCAACGGTGCTGACAGCAGCCAGGCACGTCGGCTGCTGCTCTGTTCCGGAAAGGTCGGGGTGGAAATCATGGACCGCCTCGGCGAAGGCGTACGCCTGCTCAGGGTCGAAGGCCTGTACCCGTTCCCGCACGAGGAAATCATGCAGGAAGTCGCCGCCGCGACCTCGCTTGAGGAGATCGTCTGGCTTCAGGAGGAACCAGAGAACATGGGGGCATGGAACTACGTGCTGCCGAAACTGCTCAAGCTGGGGCTAGGCAAGTTCCAGCTGGGCTACGTCGGCCGGCCCGAAGCAGCCTCCCCTGCCGACGGATACTCCGCTGCCCACAAGGCCGGGCAGGAACGGCTGCTGGCGTCCGGCGCCCTGGTCGGCGAAGTGGACTACCGCATCGGCTGACCGGAGGCCTACAGTATCGAAAGACGCCGGGCGGTGCAGGCTTTCCTGCATCGCCCGCTGTCGTTGGAAGGAGCAAACGGAATATGCGCATAGGAGTCGTCGAAGACGATGACGGCGTAGCTGACGCGCTGATTGACGCGCTGGCTGCCCACCGGATCCCTGCACAACGCATGGTCCGGGGCCGTGACCTCCTGACCCGGCACCCTGAATTCGATCTTGTCCTCCTGGACCTGGGCCTGCCGGACATGGACGGAATCGAAGTGCTTCGCAGTCTTCGTCAGGTCTCGGCCGTGCCGGTCATCATCCTCACCGCCCGCGACGACGAGCGGTCGGTGGTCCGCGGACTGCGTAACGGTGCCGACGACTACCTGGTCAAGCCCGCACGCATGACCGAACTGCTGGCCCGTATTGAGGCCATCCGCCGACGTGCCTCCCGCGCCCGGCAAACGACCACGTCAACACGGCAGTTCGGTGACCTCACCATCGATCTGGCGGCCCGAAGCCTCAGCCTTGCCGGGCAGCCGCTAACCCTGACTACCAAGGAGTTCGACTTGCTGGCCGCGTTGGTGGACAATCCAGGGGCAGCCGTCAGCAGACAGCAGCTTATGGACCAGGTTTGGGGTGACGCTTTTGTCTCCGTGTCGAAGTCTCTGGACGTCCATATGACTGCGCTCCGGGCCAAACTCGGGCGTCCGGCCAGGATAGAAACCATCCGTGGCTTCGGCTATCGGTGGATCGGCTGAGCCATGCGGACACGTCTTCTCGTGGTTCTGGCAGTGCTGGGCGCCGCCGTCGTCGCTGCGTTCGCTTTCCCGCTGGCGGTCTCGGTGGCCGAAGCGCGCACCCGCGAGTTTGTTCTCAGCCGCGATGCTGACCTCCAGCGCTTCGCTGACCTCGCGGACGGCTACACCCGGAACGGAACGCCCGGCCTGCTTCGGGAAGAGGCAGAGGCCTATCACGCCCTCTACGGCGAAGCTTTGGCTGTGGTGTCCACGAGGGGCTCTGCCCCGATAACGAACGGCACCAGCTTGGAGGCCCCGATTGTCTCGGAGGCCATCGGGCGGGCTCTGCGAAACGAGAGATCCTCGGCCGTGGAACTGGTCACTCCATGGAGCGCCGGCACCGCGGTCTTTGCCAAGCCCATTGGTACCGGTGCTCAAGTCAACGGGGCGGTCGTGATCGTGGCCTCCACTGAATCAGCGCGCAATGATATTTCACGGGGCTGGTTGGCAATCGGCATCGGAGCGTCGGCCGCCGTCATCGGATTCGGCGTCCTTGCCCTGGTGGTAAGCAGGTGGGTGCTCCGACCACTGGCAGAAGTCAGTGCCCGCATGCAGCTGCTGATCAAGAGCCTTCCGTTTGTGGCGCTCAACAGCGGCAGCACCGACGATTCGCCCTCTGCCGGCAGGGGTGGACCGCCGGAACTGCGGGCGCTTTCCGCGGCGTTTCAGACAATGGACACCGCCGTCCAGACCTCGGCCGCAGCCCAGCGCCGGCTGGTGGCCGACACTGCCCACCAGCTCCGGAACCCGCTGGCCGCGCTTCAGCTCAGGCTGGATACGCTGGGCCCCCGTGTGCAGGAGGAAGGCCGGCGAAGCCATGAGCGCGCCGTTGGGGAAGCCATCCGGCTCGAGGAGATCCTCGATGACCTGCTGGCACTTTCCGTGGCGGAAGTGCCCAGGCCCAAAGGCGCCACACACAGCTGCACCCCGTACGTTGTGGCTGCCGAACGTGCAGACTATTGGCACGAAATGGCCGAGGAAGCAGGTGTAACGTTCCAGGTCCTGGAATCCGCTAAGGAGCCCGTGGCAAGAGTCAGCGCCGCGGATCTGGAGCAGATCCTCGACGTATTGTTCGACAACATCTGCAAATATTCGGGGTCCGGGACAACTGTCACGATCTCAACCGACACGACTCTCCGGCCGGGCAGCGACACCGGCCGGCGCACGGTCCTCACAGTCTCGGACAACGGCGCAGGGGTGGCAGATGCGGAGCTGCAGCTGATCTCGCGCCGGTTCTACCGCGGTGGTTCCGGCAGCACCCTGACCGAAGGCAGAACACATCCCGCCGGCACCGGCCTGGGTTTATCCATCGTCGAAGCACTCGTGGAAAGCAACGGCGGCCACCTTGAACTACGGCACACACAAGGCGGAGGTCTCACAGTGGAGCTGGCTTTCGAAGCCGCTCCTGATGAAACCGCTCGTCCCGTTTCGGAACCCGGCCCGGAAGCGGGCCGCACGGCGGAGGCGGGTGGCGCGTGATCAAGCACCTGAACGCGCCACACCCGCTCTCCCGACGTCGGGTGATCACGGGAATGGCAGCGCTTGCGGCGGCCACCTTCCTGAGCAGTTGCCGGCAAGAGCTTCGGACCTACAGCCTGGGCACAGCCGAAGAAAGGGGATTCTTCTACGACTTTGGCCAATCCCTGACGACTGCCGTTGCGCACGCAAACGTTGGCTTCCACCTGGATCCAAAGATCACGGGCGGCTCGGTGCAAAACATACCCGACGTCATGACTGGCAAACTGGACCTGGCGTTGGCCCTCGCCGACGTCGCCGCGACTGAGCGGAAGAATCTGCGGGCAGTAGGCCGGGTCTACCTGAACTATCTGCAACTGGCCGTTCCAGCGGATTCCTCCATTCGAACCTTGGCCGACCTTCGGGGTCGGACCGTTAGCCTGGGGGCCAGCTCAGCGACGACCAGAGCAGGTGGACTGCTGCTCGCCGCAGGAGGCTTGACCGAGTCCGACATCCACGTCCGGCCGGTTCTGATCACGGGTGTGCTGGACGCCTTGGCCAGCGGTGAAGTCGACGCCGCGCTGTTTGCCGGCGGCGTCCCGCACCCGGAGATCGACACCCGCAGCGGGCGTGGGCCCGCCTCGGGCATCCGCCTGATCGACCTGTCGGGGCAGCTGCCGAAACTCCAGGCCGAGTACG
Organism: Arthrobacter sp. NPDC057009; assembly: GCF_042673905.1. NCBI lineage: Bacteria > Bacillati > Actinomycetota > Actinomycetes > Micrococcales > Micrococcaceae > Arthrobacter > Arthrobacter sp. NPDC057009. The sequence continues at coordinate 128,893 of NZ_JBHUSB010000008.1, read as the reverse complement.
GACCCGTTTACCAGCAGGTCCGGCTACCTGTCGGCCTCTACGGATCAAAGGTTGAAGTAGGGTCAATCGGGATCGCCAGCCTGCTGCTGGCAAGGGAAGACCTCCCGGACGACATCGTCGGCCGAATCGTCGATGTTCTCATCGATCGATCCTCAGAATTGGTTCCTCCAGGGACAGCCGGCGTCCAATACCTGGACACCCGTGCCCTCATTTATACCTCCGGTGTCCCGCTGCACCCCGGTGCGGCGGCAGCGTACCGGCGCCACCACGGCTAACCACACGCGAATGCCGTAACTTGGAAATGCACGCCAGTAGAGAGAGAAATAGCCATGATCGAGCGCAAAAGGGTTCGTCCGCAACTAAGTGACGAAGCATCCGCCTACATCCGCGCCCTGATCATGTCCGGGAGCCTCCGCCCCGGAGCACAGGTACGGCCGGAAGTCCTGGGCGAGGCACTCCAAATTTCCACCACGCCTGTCCGGGAAGCTCTGCAGTCCCTGCGTGTCGAAGGCTTCCTGGAACTGGTGCCGCGCAAAGGCTTTCAGGTAGCGCCACTCACCGGGCAGGATATCCGCGACATCTTTCGCGTACAGGCCCTGATCGGCGGTGAACTTGCTGCAAGGGCCACCCTGAAAGCGACAGAAAGCGATCTCGCCGAGCTTGAAGCCCTTCACCATGAACTCATCGCCGCTGCCGCCAGACACGACGAAGTGCTTCTTGAGGAAAAGAACCATGCGTTCCACCGCGAGATCAATCTCCTTGCCGACTCCCGCAAGATCATCTGGGTTATGGGCCTGGTATCCCGGTACGTGCCGCGCCGCTTTTACTCCACTATCCAAGGCTGGCCACAGGCAACCGTGGATGACCACTCCAAGCTGCTCGAAGCCATCCGTTCCAAGGACGCAGACACTGCCAGGCAGGAAATGGAAGAACACATCATGCATTCCGGAGAGCTGCTCGCCGCCCATTTCGACGAGCGGGTGGCATCGTCGGAGAAGTCCGCCGAGACGACGCCGGACGAAACGCCCAAAAAGGCACCCGGACTCGCCCGGGTGTAGGCCAAACCACAACAACCCTAAGGGACTCCTAAGAATTCAGCGTTTCCATATTCATTAGCGGTGACTTGGGACACATTTGAACTAGTTCTCGGGTGAAAGACCCGAATGGAGGCCAGCGGCAGAGATTGCCAACGGCGTCAGTCAAGGACAAAGGAGTTCAAATGAACACGCACCAAGCCCCTGCGCCGGCAGCAAAGTCGCGCGTTGTCAGTAACGTGGTCAAGGGCTGCCTAGGCAACCTGATCGAATGGTATGACTGGTTTGTCTACGCCTCGTTCAGCATCTACTTCGCCGCTGAATTTTTTCCGGCCGGCAATGCCACGGTGCAGCTGCTTTCCACTGCCGCTGTTTTCGCGGTCGGATTCCTCATGCGCCCCCTCGGAGGCTGGCTGCTCGGGATGTACGCCGACCGGCACGGCCGCCGCAACGCACTGGCACTCTCCGTACTGCTCATGAGTGGCGGCTCACTCGCCATCGGACTCACGCCGTCCTTCGAGGCAATCGGACTGCTGGCCCCAATCATCCTCGTCATCGCCCGGCTCCTGCAGGGACTCAGCGTCGGCGGCGAGTTCGGCTCCAGCGCAACCTATCTGTCTGAAGTAGCCACGCCGGGCCGGCGCGGGTTCTTCTCCAGCTTCCAGTACGTGTCCATCATCATCGGCCAACTGTCAGCCCTGCTGGTCATGATCATCCTCCAGCGCATCCTCACCCCCGAACAAATGGGCGAATGGGGATGGCGCATCCCCTTCATCATCGGCGCCGTCGCCGGCCTCGCAGTAATGATCCTGCGCCGCACCATGGATGAATCCGAGCACTACAAGATCGAAAAAGCCCGCGAAGCAGCAGGCCTGGAAAAAGGTGCCAAGCCCGTCGGCTCCCTCCGCGCCCTCATGCAGTACCCCAAGCAGCTCGCAGCAGTCTTCGCCCTCGCCATCGGCGGTACCGTCTCCTTCTACGTCTTCACCACCTACATGCAGAAGTACATGGTGAACACCTCCGGCATCGCCAAGGAAGACGCCTCCGTCATCAGCTTCTTCGCCCTCTTGGTCTTCATGTTCCTGCAGCCCATCGCCGGTGCCGCATCCGACCGAGTCGGCCGGCGGAAGGTCATGCTCTTCTTCTCCATTGGCGGCACCCTCATCACCGTCCCCGTCATGACCCTGCTCGCCGGGACCACCAACGTTTGGGCCGCTTTCGGAATGATGATGCTCGGTCTGCTGTTTGTCTCCGGCTACACGGCCTGCGCTGCCATCGTCAAGGCCGAGATGTTCCCGACCCGGGTCCGCGCCCTTGGTGTAGGCCTCCCACACGCCCTGGTGGCAGCCACCTTCGGTGGCACCGCCGAGCCGATCGCCCTCGCACTGAAGCAGGGTGGTATGGAATCCACGTTCTTCTGGTACGTCACGGGCTGCATCGCCCTGACACTCATCGCGGCAATCATGGTCAAGGACCCCTCGAAGAATTCGATGCTGGAAGCTGACCTGCAGCCCCTTCAGGGACAGAAGGAAGGAGTCCCCAGCCCCCAGGCTTCGGCAGTTTAGTTCTTAACACACCTGAAAAGAGCGCACGACGGCGGACTTCTCCCCGTCGTGCGCTCTTTTCAATTAGTGGCAAGGCTCAGGCCGTGACAGAAGCAGATCGAACATCCGCACCGAACCGAGAACATTGACCAAGCCTGCCTTTTCAAACATTCGCGTATCGCAGGAGCCCGCCTCACCAAAAAGTCGTAACGGGCGCGTAGGCCAAGACTAGACATGCATACAGGGTCAGCCCTCGCATGAATGGGCACTGGCCCGCCGTCATAACCCCCCTAACGACAGCCGGTGACAGGTTCCCCGAATGAAAGATGAGTTTCTAATCTGACGCCCCGGGCGCCTTGGTACTTCAACTCACGTACACCCCAACCTGACGTCGGGGACGCGTGACCAGCGAGGATTCACCTAGCTGCGGAGTTCAGGTCGGTTCTTGGATACCTGTAGAGCGGCAAGAGGTGACCTCGCCAGCCCGCATCCCAAGAGATTTTCACCAGCCCTGATTTCTCGGGACTAGGCCGATGATTCTCGATGCACTGCATCCGGGTTTCCCGCCCTCCTAGCTGTCAAGGTGGAATCTGAGAGCAGTACGGAGCGACTGTCAATGAAATGGAATTTCGCCCTATTCTGACGCGGCGTTGGCGGGTGGGGCGTGTACCGGACCCTGCTCGGGGTGCTGTTCCCGCCGGCATAACCCGCCGCTATTTGACCGAATATCCGTTACCGGCGTTCGGACAGGGTTGTCTTTAGACCGGTTAACAACCCCGCAGCAGCGATATGTCTGCAAGCGTTGCAGGGCCGCGTTCCCTGTTGACGCTCGGTGTGATGCAAGCTACAGTTGAAGCAGTTATACGAATAACTCCCTGATTAGTAGAGGCCCGAGGAGGTGCCCGTGGCTGGAGCACGGCCAAAGTCCGGACCGACGATGCATGACGTTGCTGCTGCCGCCGGCGTCTCGCAGGCGACCGTGTCCCTGGTGCTTAATGCGGCGTCCGGCTCACGGTTCTCCGAGGAGACGCGGAAGAAGGTCCGGGACGCCGTGAACCGGCTGGGCTACCGCACCAATGCCCACGCCAAGACGCTTCGCGAAGGCGTGGCCGGCATGATCGGCTTTATCGGCGATACGGTTGCCACCACTCCTTTTGCCGGCGCCATCATCGAAGGTGCGCAGCAGCGGGCCTGGGAGGACGGACTCCTCCTGCTCACCGTCAACACCGGCGGAGACAGGGAACTTGAAGCGGCCTCCCTGGACACCATGCTCTCGTACAAGGTTGCCGGAGTGGTTTATGCCGGCATGTATCACCGGCGCCTGGATGTTCCGGAGGCCCTGACGGGGGTCCGCTCCGTGGTGCTGAATTCCCAGGACCGGGCTGGACGGGTTGCGAGTGTGGCTCCGGATGAAGTCAAGGGAGGCTACTCGGGCACCCGCCGGCTGCTCGATGCAGGGCACCACCGGATAGCACTGATCAACATCGAGAGCCTGGAAAGTGGACTGCCGGCCGCCGTCGGACGGTACGAGGGCTACAGGAAAGCCCTTGAGGAGGCAGGGCTGGAACTTGATCCGGACCTGGTCCGCTTCGGCAAAGGCGGGGAGGAAGACGGCTACAAGTACGCGATGGAGCTGCTGACCTCCGGCAAACCGCCAACCGCGATCTTCTGCGTCAATGACCGCGGTGCGTGGGGTGCCTACCAGGCCGTGTCAGACCTTCGCCTCTCAATCCCTGGGGACGTGTCCATTGTGGGCTTCGATAACCAGGCGACTTTGGCCCCGTTCCTCCGGCCCGGCCTGACCACCTTTGAATTGCCGTTCGTCGCCATGGGCCGGCGCGCGGTTGAACTGATCCTCCAGGACGCCGAACCCGATGGCCGGGTCGAGCTGATGGACTGCCCTCTGATCGAACGGAACTCAGTGACCCATCCCAAGGAGATGCCATGAGCCGCACCATCCCGGCCCGACACGGCGTTCCAGCTGCGGCACCGTTGCCGCAGCGGAAAAACTCTTTTTCGCTCCGCCTGAAGAGAATTTTTCGTGCCTGGCAGTTATACGTATTACTAGCTCCTGCTGTCCTCTACATCCTGGTCTTCAAGTACTGGCCGATGTACGGCGTGCAGATCGCTTTCAAGAACTACAACCCGGTGGACGGGTTCACGGACAGTCCGTGGGTGGGCCTGACCCACTTCATCAGGTTTGTGAACTCCTACCAGTTCGGCCAGGTCGTTGGAAATACGCTGTGGATCGCCATACTCGGCCTGCTGGTCGCGTTCCCGATCCCGATCATCCTGGCGCTGCTGGTCAACCAGCTTCAAAGCGAGAAGTTCAAGAAGTTCACCCAGACGGTGCTTTACTCGCCGGCGTTCATCTCCACCGTCGTGGTGGTGGGCATCATGTTCGTCCTCCTCTCCCCCAGGTCGGGGCTGGTGAACAACGCCATCCAGCTCGCCGGCGGGGAGCCCGTTTTCTTCATGGGCTCCGCCGAATGGTTCCGGCCCGTCTACGTGATCTCCGACGTGTGGCAGAATGCCGGCTTCTCGATGATCGTGTACCTCGCGGCCCTTGCAGCAATCGACCCGGCGCTGCATGACGCGGCCAAGGTGGACGGCGCCTCAAACCTGCAGCGCATCCGGCACATTGACCTGCCCGGCATCATGCCCGTGGTGACTATCCTGTTCATCCTTGCCATCGGCAACCTGCTCAACGTCGGTTTTGAGAAGGCACTGCTGATGCAGACGCCGCTGAACATCTCATCCTCGGAGATCATCCAGACGTACGTCTACCACGCGGGCCTGCAGCAGGCGCAGTTCAGCTACTCGGCCGCCATCGGCCTCTTCAACTCCCTCCTCAACCTGGCACTGCTGCTCGTCTTCAACACGATTGCGCGCCGGGCCAACCAAGCGACCCTGTGGTGATGCCGACATGTCCCTGACAACCAAACCCCGCCCTACCGCCACCCCCAACCGGACCGTCAGCCAGGCCCGCCCCAAGCGATCGCTGCGGGACAGGTACGGCGATCGTGCCTTCACCATCGCCGCGACCATCGTCCTCGTGCTGTCCATCCTGGCCGTGGTGTATCCGCTGTACTTCATCGTGATCGCCTCCATCAGCGACCCGAACGCCGTCTACGAAGGAAAGGTCTGGCTCTTCCCCTCGGGCATCACCACCGAAGGGTACGAGCGGATCTTCGCCGACAGCAGGATCTGGAACGGACTGGGCAACACCCTCATCTACACCGTCCTCGGCACGGCCGTCAGCGTCAGCACCATCCTCTGCGGCGCCTACGCCCTCTCCCGCAAGGACATGCCAGGCCGAAAAATCCTCATGCTCCTGTTCGTCATCACCATGTTCTTCGACGGCGGACTCATCACCAAGTACCTCGTGGTCCGCGACCTGGGCATGCTCGACACCGTTTGGGCAGTCGTCCTGCCCGGAGCCGTAGGCGTTTGGAACCTGATCATTGCCAGGTCATTCTTCGAACACACCATCCCGAACGAACTGCGCGAAGCCGCCCAGATGGACGGGGCAACTGACTTCACGTTCTTCTTCAAAATGGTGCTCCCCCTGTCCAAGCCACTGATCATGCTCATGATCATGATCCACGTCGTGGCGCACTGGAACTCGTTCTTCGACGCACTGATTTTCCTCAACGACGACACCAAATACCCGCTGCAGCTCGTCCTGCGCAACATCCTGATCCAGTCCGACGTCTCCTCCACCGGAACCACCGGCGGAGACATCGAATCCTATGCCGCAGCGCAACGCATCGCAGAGCTCACCAAGTACGCCATGATCGTCGTTTCGAGCCTGCCCCTCATGATCGCCCTGCCATTCATGCAGAAGCACTTCACCAAGGGCGCCATGATCGGCGCCGTCAAATAGCCCCTTCCCGGCACGCCCCGGCAACCGCCATCGGGCAGCCACCGCAACCCCCAACCCCGCACCACACACTTCAGATAAGGAATGACCATGGCACTCAGCCGCAAACACGCCGCCCTCGGCGCAGTCCTGGCCGGAACACTGATGTTCACCGCCTGCTCCGGCGGAGGCACCGCCACCACGGAGATCAAAGACGCCTCCGCTGACTTCGGCTTCCAGGAAACAGGCTTCCCCATCGTCAGCAAGCAACTTGACCTGACGTTCTCCGGCACGAAGACCGCTTTGGCACCGGACTACAACACCATGGCCGTGGTGAAGGAATGGGAAAAAACCACCAATATCCACATCAACTGGGAGAACCTGCCCGAGACGGTCTTCCAGGAGAAGAAGAACCTTATCCTCGCCAGCGGCGACCTGCCGGACGCGTTCTTCAACACCGGCCTGACCGATGCCGAGATCGCCACCTACTCCGCCAACGGCACCCTCATCCCGCTCGAGTCCCTGATCGAGAAGAACGCCCCCAACCTCTCCAAACTGCTTTCCGAACGGCCCGACATCAAGGCAGCCATCACCTCCTCTGACGGGCACATCTACTCCCTGCCCTCGATCGAGGAACTCGGCCTGGTCCAGTTCCCCCACACCCTGGCGATCAACACCTCCTGGCTGAAAAAGCTCAACATCCCCATGCCGAAGACGGTGGACGAGTTCCACGACGCGTTGCTGGCCTTCAAGACCAAGGACGCCTCCGGCACCGGCAAGACGATCCCGCTGAGCTTCATGCCCGGATCCTGGTGCGGGGACATCGTCGACCTCATCGCAGCCCTCGGCGGCGTGCCCGACAACATGGACCACCGCATCGTCCAGGACGACAAGGTCATCTTCACCGCCACCCAGGACGGTTACAAAAAGGCCATCCAGACCCTGCACGAGTGGTACAAGGAAGGCCTGATTGACCCCGAGTCCTTCTCGCAGGACGACAAGGCCTACCTGGCCAAGGGCAAGGCCGCGCAGGAAAACCTCGGGTCCTTTGTCTGGTGGGAAATCCCTGAAATGGTCGGCGCGGACCGCGCCAAAAACTACTCCCTGGTCCCCGTACTCGAAGGTGTGGACGGCAAGCGGATCGCCAGCCAGTCCAACAACCAGGAAATCGCCCGCGGCGCCTTCGCCATCACCCGAGAGAACAAGTACCCGGCCGCGACCATGCGCTGGGCCGACAATCTCTATGACCCCACCCAGTCTGCCCAGGCCAACTGGGGACCGATCGGCGAAACGTTGAAGAAGGACCCCGCCACCGGGCTCCTGGTCCAGATCCCGGCTCCGGCGGGAACCAGCGAAGGCGAACGACGCCAAAAGGTCGCCCCGGGCGGGCCGAAGGCCAACACCGTTGAGAACTTCAAGACCGTCGTCGCCCCCGAACCCCGCGCAGCTGAGCGGCAGAAGACCGTCAACGAACTCTACAAGCCCTTTGCCGGCAACGACGGCTACCCCCCTGTCGCTTTGTCCAACGAAGAGCTCCAGCAAATCAGCACCATCCAGACCGATGTCACCTCCCTGGTAAAGCAGAACATCGCCAAATGGATCGTCTCCGGCGGAGTCGAGCAGGAATGGGACGGCTACGTCTCCCAGCTCAAGAATGTCGGCGTTGACCAAATGATTGAGGTCTACCAGCAGGCCTACGACCGCTACAAAAAGAACTCCTAACCACCGGAAAAGGGGTGGGGCCGGCGCCGACCCCGCCGGCCCCACCCCGCTCATCAACCTGCGGTATCCCCAAGAACCTGCAGGAACCAGACCTGCCAAGAATCGAGATGCCACCTTCATGACTGCCGCGACCGCCACGACAGCCGAGACCTTCCGACCGGCCCTGCACTACGCAGCCCAAAACACTTGGCTCAACGACCCCAACGGCCTCATTTTTCACGGCGGCGTCTACCACCTCTACTACCAGAACAACCCACTGGGCAACGTCTGGGGAAACATGTCCTGGGGCCACGCCACCTCCACCGACCTGCTGACCTGGACCGAACACCCCGTCGCCATCGCCTGCGACGAGAACGAAGACATCTTCTCCGGCAGCATCATCTATGACCGCGAGAACACCAGCGGATTCGGCAACGACTCTGTTGCGCCCCTCGTGGCCATCTACACCAGCGCCTTCAAACCCGGCTCCGCGCATGAGGGCACTCAGGCGCAGTCCCTGGCCTACAGCCTCGACGGCGGCTACACCTGGACCAAACACATCGGCAATCCCGTCCTGACCCGCGGCTCCGCGGAATTCCGCGACCCCAAAGTCATCCGCTACGACGGCGCCGCGGGCAGCTACTGGGTGATGGTCGCCGTCGAAGCCAAAGACTTCCAAGCGGTGCTCTACAAGTCCGAGAACCTGAAGGACTGGGAACTGCTCAGCACCTTCGGCCCGGCCAACGCCACCGGCGGCGTCTGGGAATGCCCCGACCTTTTCCAGTTGCCGGTCGACGGTGACCCGGAAAACCTCAAGTGGGTCCTTACCGTCAACCTCAACCCCGGCGGACCCAACAACGGCTCAGCCGGCCAATACTTCATCGGCGACTTCGACGGAACCACCTTCACCTCCACCAGCACCGTGACCGAAGGCCTGCAGGACCCTGCCCGGCTGGGCGACTACCAGTGGCTGGACTGGGGCCGGGACTACTACGCCGCCGTCTCATTCAGCGACGCCCCCGACAACCACCGCCTCATGATCGCCTGGATGAACAACTGGGAATACGCCAACCAGATCCCCACCACACCCTGGCGCAGCCCCATGAGCCTCGCCCGCGAAATCACACTCAAGAGCAGCAACGGAAAACTGCGCCTGGTCCAGCAACCCGCGGGCGATTGGACGGCCATGGCCGGTCCGGAGTCGTTTCGCCTAACCGACACCATCCTTCACGAGGGCGTTCAAGTGCTCCCCGGCGGGGCCGGCACGGTCCAGCGCATCGACATCACCGTGACGCCCGGAAGCGCAGAAGAATTCGGCCTCATCCTGCGAGGACATGGAGCGAAAGGCACGCGCGTCGGCATCCGGCCCGTCGAAGGCGCGCTGTTCGTCGACCGGCGGGAATCCGGGCAGACAGACTTCCACGAATCATTCCCCTCCATCGACACCGCGCCCATCCGACCCACGGACGGGGCCTACGACCTCACCATCTACGTGGACCGCTGCTCGGTTGAAGTCTTCGCCCAGGGCGGCCAGGTCACCATGACTGAACTGATCTTCCCGGCCGAGACCAGCACCGATCTCTCCGTCTACGCCGTCGGCGGTACAGCAACCGTCAACAGCCTTCAGGTCACGCAGTTCGCGTAAGACGGCACCCCAGCCAGGAAAGACAAACATGCAGAACAACGGCAAGCCAAGCCCTCCCCGGCAGGTGCTGGACGTCGTCGTCATCGGCGAAGCCCTCACCGACATCGTCACCACACCTGAGGGCACCACCGAACACCCCGGAGGGTCACCTGCCAACGTCGCCTACGGCCTGGCCAGGCTGGGAGTCAGCACCGGGCTGGTCACCGCCATCGGCGGTGACCGCTGCGGCGCGGCACTCGAAACACACCTGGCCGGCGCCGGCGTGGCCCTCCTGCCCGGCTACAACTCACTGGAGAAGACCTCGACGGCGACCGCCACCATCACCCTCGACGGTTCAGCCAGCTACAGCTTCGACATCACCTGGGATGTTGACCCACATGACTTTGCGCCCACCCCGCCCCGGGTCCTTCACACCGGTTCGATCGCGAGTTTTCTGGCACCGGGCGCCGGCAAGGTCAAGGAAATCCTCCAACAACTCCGTGATGACTGCACCATCACCTACGACCCCAACATCAGACCAGCCCTGCTCGGAACCCACGCCGAAGCACGCTCCGCTTTCGAGGAACTGGTACACCTCGTCAACGTCGTCAAACTCAGCGACGAGGACGCCGAATGGCTCTACCCGGAAAAGGCCTTAGAAGAAACCGCAACTCACATCCTGGGCCTGGGCGCAGAACTCGCTGTCATCACTAAGGGCTCATCCGGCTCTCTGCTGGCAACGCCCTCCGCCTCCCTCGGCATCCCGGCCGTCAAGTCCCCCGTCGTTGACACCATCGGCGCCGGAGACTCCTACATGTCCGCGCTGATCCTGGGACTCCTCACCCGAGCAACCGACGGCTACGCGCCCTCTGTCCTTGAGCAGCTCGGAGGCACGGCAGGGATGGCCGCCGCCGTTACCGTGGGCAGGGCCGGTGCGAACCCCCCGACCGCTCATGAACTCCGCGCCCAACTTCAGCGACACCACTAACTGCCGTGGGCACAAACAGGGGGAAGGCTGTATTCGAAGCCCACGCTATTCGACACCAAGCAAACTACAGTCCGCAGGCATATTCGATACCGAACTATTCATGCCCCGAAAAATGCTGTCGCACCAGACCCCTCAAAGTTTCCGGAACGCCCCTCTTGTAGCCGGACCCCCATTTTGGTTCAGAGACCTTGACTGACATCCGGGAAGTGCGTCCAATTGCGGCACACCCCAGCCTGACGTCAGAAACCAGGCACAGGGATGTCAGAACAGGGTCCGTTTCGGCCTTGTCTGACACGGGCTCAAGACGCTCTTAGAGATCAATCTGACATCACCTGGCCTCACTGAAGCTCTGTTCCGGGTCATGCTGGTCGTCTCGTTGGCTATAGAGTGGCCCTTTTCCCGAACCATCCGATAGCCGCCTCGTGATTTTGACCGCCTCTTGACTTTTAGTTACTGACGGGTAGCTTTAGGGAAGCACTTCGGGACCCCAGCCCGGAGGATTTGCCAAAGAAGCCCCGCACCGCTCTTCGTGAGTCCGGTGCGGGGCTTCCGCTTGCGTGATTCAGGAGAACCGGGCGGGGCGGAACGTGGCCAGCATGGGGTGTTTGTTGCCAGTCAGGATCTCACCGGCGAGGAGTTCGCCGACGACGAGTCCGAGTGTGGCACCGGAGTGGGTGAACGCTACGAAGCAGCCGGGCACCTGGCCGAGCTCTCCCAGCACGGGCTCGCCGTCACCCGGAATGGGCTTGTAGCCGATCTTCCAGCTTGCGGGCTTCAGCTCCGGGTTGCCGGCAATGAGCTTCGAGGCTTCATCGGCGAGTTCGTGGACAACGTCGTCCGGGACGCCGAACGTGCCATCGGCATGTTCGGTGATGTGCTCCTCGTACCAGTCGTGGTCGAGGGCGAACGTGCTGCCCGGGTTGGGGCGGACGGCGGCCCGCGGAGTGTTCATCACGGCCCGGACCTCATGGTCCACCGGCTTGGTCAGCACCAGCATGGATACCGGGGATCCGTTGGGGATCTCCACGCCAAGGGGGGCGACGACGGCGGGCGTCGCTGCCCCGCATGCCACCAGCACCGCGTCGGCGTCGTACGTCTCACCCGCTGCCGTCTCAACGCCCACCGCCCGGCCACCGTCAACGACGACCGACGACTTCCCGGCATTCAGGACCAGCTTGCCGCCGAGCCCATAGAATTCCTCCATCAGGAAATCCACGAGGTCCGGCAGGCTGACCCAGCCCTCACCCGGGTTGAAGATGGCGTTTTCCGGAACAGCGCCCGCATCGATGCCGGGCGTGACCCCGGCGATGTCTCCAGGCGTGAGCAGCTTTGAGTCGTAGCCGATGGACTTCTCGTAGGCATGCCGCGCCTCCGTGGCCTCCCGCTGTCCACCGGCGTTCCACATCAGTCCGCCGCCGAACTGCAGCCACTCCCGACTGGGATCTGCCGCGAAGAGGGTGCGGTACCTGTCAACGCCGGCGAGGCGGAGCTGGTGGTAGGGGGTGGAACGTTCGCCGGCGGAGTTGAGCCAGGAGAGTGAACGGCCGGTGGCTTCGCTGGCCAGGCCGCGTTCGGTCAGCAGCGTGACGGATGCACCTTCGCGGAGCAGGTGGACAGCGGTGGAGACGCCCAGAATACCGCCGCCGATAACGGCGACGTGCTGGGTGGCGGTGGAGGACATGCGTTCTCCCTTTCTGTGGATTTTGGACATGGTTGGGTAGGGACGCGGGGATTTGAGACAGGGTTGCGTCCGGAAAGGATGGGCGGCGGGTCGTCACCGCACCGGGTTGTGAAAGGCGTTGCGAGTCAGGCCAGCGCGTGGATGCCCTCGATGATCCTGAGGACCTCAAGCGGTTCCGCCGGGTCGACGGGAAGGGGGCCCGTCCCGCGGAGGGCGGCGGCGAGTTGCACGTAGAACTCGGGGTATGCGCCCCGCTCTGCCGGAACAGGGCTGGTGGCACCGTCCACTCCCAGAAGCCCCCAAGACTCCTGGGGTTCGATGCCGTAGGCGGGGTCGGACGGTTTCGTGCCGGCGGCCAGCGCGGGCTCCTGGCCGTCCAGGCCCCACTTCGTATACCCGGCTGCGGAGCCGAGAACGTGGAAGCGCGGGCCGACCTGGGCTGCCATGCCGTTCATCCATAGCCTGGTGCGGACGCCGGATTCATGCAGGAGGGAGACGAAGGCCTCCGTGTCGGCTGCGTCTGGGTCGGGTCCCCGATTGGCGGTCTCACCACGGCTCCGTGCCACCGGGCCGAACAGCTGGATGGCCTGGTCGATCAGGTGCGCGCCGAGGTCATGAAGGATTCCGCCGCCCTGGGCAAGGGCGGTGCTGTCACGCCAGTTACCGAAGCCCTCCGGCCGCCACCATTCGAACCGTGATTCGAACGTGCGCACCTCCCCCAGACCCTGCCGCTGAAGCAGTTTCCGGAGTGTGAGGAAGTCGGCGTCCCACCTGCGGTTCTGGAACACTGTGAGCTGCACACCGGCGTCGGATGCCAGGGCGATCAGCTCCGCGCCCTGGGTGGAGGTGGGCACGAAGGGCTTGTCCACCACGACGTGAAGGCTGTGCGCAATGGCGGCCGCGGCGAGGTCGAGGTGGGTGTGCGGCGGCGTGCCCAGCACCACAAGGTCCAGGTCCGGGGACAGCGCAAACATCTCCTCCGGCGTCGGAACGATCCGCGCCCGGGGGTAGAGCCGCGCCGCCTCGGCGGCCCGTGCCGGATCCGCCGTCACGATCACGTCCAGGGAGTACTGCGGGTCTGCCGCGATCAACGGCGCATGGAAGACCTTGCCGGAGATTCCAAAGCCGACGACGGCGGTCCGGATAGGTGCGGATGTCACCGTCGCCATCACAGCACCTCCGAGAGGAAACGCTGCAGGCGTTCACTGCGCGGGCTATCGAACAGGTCGGCAGGGGATCCGGATTCGACCACTTCGCCTTCGTCCATGAAAACAACCTGGTCGGCGACCTTGCGGGCGAAGCCCATCTCGTGGGTGACGACGAGCATGGTCATCCCGCGGCGGCCGAGCCCGGCCATCAGGTTCAGGACGCCCTTGACCAGTTCCGGGTCCAAGGCGCTGGTCGCTTCATCGAACAGCATCACTTCCGGTTCCATGGCCAGCGCCCGGGCGATGGCCACCCGCTGCTGCTGGCCGCCGGACAGGTCGCGGGGGCGGTGGTCGGCGCGCTCGGCAAGGCCCACTTCGGCCAGCCGGCGGCGGGCGCGTTCCATGGCCTCGGCCTTGGGCATGCCCTTGACGCTCCAGAGGGCAAGGGCCACATTCTCCAGCGCGGTGTGGTCCGGGAAGAGGTTGAAGTGCTGGAACACCATGCCAATGCGGCGCCGCAGGGTGTCCGGCTTGACCTGCAGGGCGCTTTCACCGGCCAGCAGCACGTCGCCGCTCTTGGGTTCATGCAGCCGGTTGACGCCGCGCAGCAGCGTGGACTTGCCGGAACCGGACGGGCCGATGATGCAGGTGGTGGTACCAGGGGCCACGGAGAGGCTGACGTTCCGGAGCACGTCAATGTCGCCGTAGGCCATGGTCAGGTTCCGCAGTTCCAGGCTTGAGCCGTGGAACGTTTCGGTATCAGGGGCGGCCTGGCTCCCGCTCTTGCTGGTGCTTGGGCTGGTGAGGTTCATGTGTTGCTCCCGGTGGTGAGCGGCGAGGCCGCGTCGAGTTCCTTGACTTCCTTCAGGCCGGATGTGGGCGCGGTGGGCCGGCGGCGGCCGGTGCGGAACCTGTTGTCGAAGTAGTTGACCAGGTGGGTCAGGGGCACGGTGATCACAAGGTAGAAGATGCCGGCCATTACCAGGGGCGAGAGGTTTCCCGACAGCACGGCGGCGTCCTGGCCGACGCGGAATAGTTCCCGTTCGCTGACCAGCAGGCCCAGGAAGTACACCAGGGAGGAGTCCTTGACGATGGCGATGAACTGGTTGACCAGGGCCGGCAGGACCCGGCGGACGCCCTGGGGAACCACGACCAGGGCCATGGATTTGGCGTAGCTCATGCCCAGGGCGCGGCAGGCCTCACCCTGGCCCTTGTCCACGCTGAGGATGCCGGCACGGAAGATTTCGCCGATGTAGGCGCTGGCGATCAGGCTCAGCGCGATGATGCCCAGGGGGTAGGGCGAGGGCCCGAAGACCGACTGGCTGAACCGGGCGAAGCCCTGGCCGATCAAGAGGATGGTCAGGATGGCGGGCAGGCCGCGGAAGAGGTCGGTGTAGATACGGGCCGGAATACGCAGCCAGCGGGAACGGGAGATACCCATGACCGCAACCACCATGCCCAGCACGACGCCAAGGATGGTGGCGGCGACGGAGATGATCAGCGTGTTGAGAAGGCCAACCCCGAGGAGTTGGGGCAGCACCTCGAGCATTGCTTCAAAGTCGAAGAAGGTGCGGCCGATGATGTTGAGCCAGTCCATTGATTGCTCTCAGACGTTAGTTGTTGAATTCGTGAGCCGGGTTGGATGTGTTGTCTGCCGGGCGGGCGGCCTGTGCGCGGCCCGCCCGGCGGAGATCCGTTGCCGGACCGGACTTCGCTTACTTGCTTGCGGTGGGAGCCGGCGTGGCGGTCTGCTCGGCCTTGGGCAGGTATTGCTCCGGCATGGGGGAGCCCGGGAACCACTTCTGGTAGAGCTTCTTCCACGTGCCGTCTTCCATTGCTTCGGCGAGGCCCTTGTTCAGCGCTTCCTTGAAAGCGGGCTTGTCCTTGGCGATAGCGAAGCCCGCGGGGGCGTCAAAGGACGGAATGTCCGCAGCGCTGACCAGTCCGTACTGCTCCTGGTAGGCCTTGGCCGCCTCGTAGTCGAGGAAGTGGGCGTCCACGGAGCCGCTGTTGACGGCGGCGATGGCGGTGTTGTTGTCAGGGAAACGGACCAGGTTGGCGGACGTGAAGTTCTTGACGGCGTACGCTTCCTGGAGCGTTCCCTGCACCACGCCCAGGCGCTTTCCGTTTAGGCCCTCCGCGTCCTTGACTCCGGAGGTCTTCGTGGTGATGACCGTCAGGTAACCGGCGAGGTAGCCGTTGGAGAAGTCGACGGTTTCCTTGCGCTTGTCCGTGATGCCGATAGCAGCGACCCCGACGTCGAACTGCCCGTTGGCTACGGCGGCGAGGAGTCCGGAGAAGTCCTGTCCGGTGAAGACCACTTTGTCTACGCCGGCACGGTGGGCCACGTCCTTGAACAGTTCGACGTCGAAGCCGGTGAAGTTACCCTGCGCGTCGGTGAAGGTGTACGGCTTGGAGTCACCCAGGCTGGCCACCCGGATGGTGCCCGGTTCGATCAGTCCGTACGGGTTGTCGGCCGGGCTCGAGGTGGCGGAGGATGATCCGCCGCAGCCGGAGAGGGCGAGGATGGCCGCCAGGGCTGCCGCAGCCACTGCTGCCGGACGGAAGTTCAGTTTGATCACAGCGTTGTCCAATCGTGGGAGGGAGGGCGGTGCTGTCAGGGCCGCCGAAGGATTTGGTCGATGAAAGCTCTTGCTGAGTCCGGTCTCAGTCCCTACGATTGAGACCGGACTCACATCGATTGCTAGAAATGTAGCGGAACTCACAACCGGCGTCAACAGCCCCTCTGAAAGGTGAACATGAGCAGTGACGGAGCAAGGCGGCGGGACGTAACAGTTGCCGACGTCGCAAAAGCTGCCCAGGTGTCCAAGGCCCAGGCCGCCCGCGCGCTCGGCAATTACGGCGCAGTCAGTGATGACGTCCGCGAGCGGGTGCTTGCCGCCGCCGAAGAGCTGGACTACCGGCCGAACGAGCTGGCGCGCAGCATGAACACCGGGAAATCGCACACCATCGGCGTTGTGGTGGGCGACATCGAAAACCCCCATTTTGGCCTCGCCACCCGGGGAATCACGGATATCGCGAAGAAGAGCGGCTACAACGTCATCCTGATCAACACCGATGAGAACACTGCCGCGGAAGTCGATGCTGTTCGCGTCCTGCTGGACAAGAGGGTCGACGGCCTGATCGTCGCACCGGCGTCGTCGGTGGAGACCCAGCACCTGCGGCGGGTCCACGAAGCGGGCCGGCCGCTGGTGCTCCTGGATCGCTCGGCTGAGGGACTCACAGTGGAAACCGTCGCCGTCGACATGGCCGCGATCTCCTACGAATCCACCAATTACCTGCTCGACGCCGGACACCGAAGGGTGGCCTTCATCTCGACGCTGCGCTCCGATACCGTTTTTTCCGCCGGAATGCGGCTGGGTTCGTCCCAGATCTCTGACCGCTTGGAAGGGATGCGGCGCGCGTTTGCTGACTCGGGGCACAACTTTCCGGAGGATCTCGTGCGGCTCAATGCCGGTGACGCCGGCTCCATCCGGAAGCTCACGCGTGAGGTGCTGCTGGGCGCAGATCCGGCCACCGCCGTCGTGGCTTCCGATGGCCTGATCGCTCTCAGCGTGGTGGAAGCCATCCAGGAAATGGGACTGCGCATCCCGGAGGACGTGTCATTCCTGATGTATGACGACTTCGCGTGGACCCGCCTGACCACACCTCCGCTGACCGTCGTGTCCCAGCCCGTTTACGAGATGGGAGCCGCGGCGGCGGCCGCCCTGATCCGGCAGATCGAGGGCCGCCCGCCGCTGGTGCCGGCACCGGAGTTCAATGCCGCCCTGGTCCACCGAGGCTCGGTGGGGACGGTGCCGGAATCAGCGCCTCATTCAGCGTCGCCGTCGTCCTCCGTCTTGCCTTCCTTCAGGAGCAGTGCCGTGCCCTGGTAGGCGCCCAGTTCGAGGAAGAAGCTGTGCAGGTCATCGACCTGGCCCACGGTCTCGCCGCTGAAGAGGTCGTGGACGCTGCTGCCGGGAACCAGGTGGGTGGACTGGATACTGCCTGAGATGTCCTGGCCGGAGAAGTTGAGGACAGTGACCTGCAGGTTTCCGTCCCCCAGCCGGTTGACCATCACGAGCAACCCACGCTGGGACACCTCCGGCACATCCAGCAGGGTGCTGGTGGCGATCCCGTTCTGCTCCCGCACCTCAAGGATTTTCTGCAGCCGCCGGGCGAAGGAGGCCGGGTCCTTGAGCTGTTCCGGCAGCGGACCGTAGAGGCTGCGGGCCCGCGGCATGCCCGCGGAGGAAGCCTCCGCCTCGGGGCTGGTGCCCATGATGTCGTGCGCACCGCGGTTGATCCAGCGCGTGTCCCCCTGGGCGGTGAGCTCCCGCACCCTCTGGCGGTCCAGGGCCGTGACGCCGGTGAGGTCCCAGCCTGACAGGGCGAAGACGCCGGGCTGGAGGGCGTTGTACATGGACAGCAGGATGTGGGCGTCCAGGATTTGGGCCTGCTGTTCTTCGGTGAGGTTCTCCGGGTCCTCAATGCCCAGGGCCGCCATGATGAAGCTCGCCGTGGTGCAGGCGATGCCGTTCGTGGTGAACAGGGCGTTATAGGGGGTCTCCGGGCCCGTCAGCCGTTCCCGCAGGGTTTGCTGGACATGCTCGGCAACTTCGGCGCCGGTGAGTTCCTGGCCGTTGAGTTCGAAGACGTCGTCCTTGTGGCCGGCGGCGAAATGGACCAGCTCGTAGGTCAGTTCGTCGTGGTTCTGCAGGGCGTGCACCAGGGACGCCTGATCCACGCCGATCTCCATGGCAAGCCGCAGCGTCAGGCGCAGGAACTCGGTGTCCGCGGTCACCAGCGCATAGTGGTAGGCCGGCCTGGTCACGAAGTCGTAGGAAAGGTCCGGGCCCGACTCCGAGGTGGCCTTGATGTCGTCGATGGTCAGGTTGAGTTCTTGGAAGGAGAACCCGCCGACCTTGCGGATCATGGATCCGATCAGCTGGTTTGCCGCCTCGGAGAGCGGGTGCCCTTCGGACCAGCCCGGCTGTTCCTCGGCGCTTTTCTCCACGCCCAGGAACCCGTTGGCATCCAGCCGGAGCGCACCCGTGCCCAGGTCGAGGAGCGAGTGCAGGGCGTCCCCCACCACCAGTCGCATGCCCGCAAAGGTGGGATCCAGCCAGTTGATGGAGGGCTGGCCGGCCTTGAAGTAGTGCAGGTACACCCAGCGGCGGGTCTTCCCGGCCGTGTCCACAATGGGCCGCGTGGCGCTCCAGTTGGTCTCCTTGACCCCTGGTTCATAGAAGATCACGCGTTGCAGCCGGCCAATGATGTACCCGGCCTTTTGCAGTGCCTGCTCGGCATCCGGGCTGATGTTGACCGAGTCTTCGCCTTCGGGGACGTCGGGCAGCAGGTGCCAGTCCTCTTCCGGGATGTCGATCATGTGGTAGATGCCGGGGTAGTCCCGGAAGTTCATCTCGGCCAGGCGGAAGTCGGCCCCTTTGCCGGTGTGGCCGGGGACAATGTCGTCGATGACGGTGCCGTCATGCTCGACGGCAACCTCGCACATCCGGCGGAATTCATCCTCGGTGCCAAACACGGGGTCGATCGCCATGCTGATGCGGTCAAAGTGCCCGTCCACACTGGGCGTTTGGGTCCAGCCACTGATGCCGCCGGCGAGCTTGACCGGGCCGGTGTGCAGGCCCCTGATCCCGATCTCGCGGAAAGCATCCCACAGTTCAGGATCTCCCAGGGCTGAGAGGAAGGACTGGCCCGGCCGGGTGATGAAGGACAGCGGGTACGCGGTAAACCAGACGGGTGCGCGTTCCACGGCCGCCCGCGGGTTCGGATGGGCGTACGAGTGCTGCCACATGCTGGCCTGGCCGGACAGCTGGCGCGCCATCACATTGGCGTCCCCCAGCATGGCCTGGTTCCGCAGCCACTCGACATAGGCCGCATTCCGTCCGTCGAACTCGAGCGACGGACGGTCGGCAAAGAACTGCCGGCGGCGGGCAATTGGCCGCAGCGCCTTGGGACGGGCCGGATAGAACTGCTCGTCGTAGGTGATGTCAGCGGCCTCGGTTACTTCCGGCGCTTCAGTTGCCCCGGGCACTTCGGGCACTTCCGTCTGCGGACCTCCGGCTCCCGGATCAGCCGGAGCCGCTTCCCCGGGCGGCACCGCTCCTGTGCCGGCCCCGAAACCGTTGGTCTCGCCGTCGAACTCGTCGGCTGCTGAACCGCTCTTGCTGAAGCTTGCTTCCCGCACAGACTTCTCCTTTGTCGGTGGTTCCTGCGTGGCACCTCCCCCAGGGGTGTTCTTCAAGTCCTTCCGTACCCCGGCGTCCTGAGAGTATTCACGCTTGTCCGCTCCGCCCACCCTATGCTGACTGGGGCCGGAATCAACAGCTCCCACACGGGCGGTGACGCACACTGTCCTCCGTGGCTCCGTCCCACCGGGTAACAAGGTGGAGGATACGGCTGAGGCGGGCCGGGATCCTGTTCGGATACCGGCCCGCCTCCTGCCGCGTGGTGCTTCGGGTACTAAAACTGGCCGCCGTCGGCCTTCACGGCCAGAACGGGACGGTCGGCCTGCATGAGGATGCGCTGGGCGTGGCTGCCCAGGATGAACTTGCCCACCTGCGTGCGGTGGCGCAGCCCGATGACGATCAGGGAGGCATTTTCCTCCCGGGCGACGTCGAGGAACTCATCAGCCAGGTCATGCTGGTAGGGCGGCTGGATCACCCTGGCCGTGACTCCTGCTTCCTCGGCCCGCCTGGAGGCCTTGGCCAGGACATCGTCCGGTGCCACCGACTTGTCCACCAGGGCGCCTTCCCGGGCGGAGTTGACGATCACCAGCTCCTGGTTCCGGAGCCGGGCCTCGGCGATGCCGGCCGCGAGGGCAGCCTCCCCCGCCGGGGTGGGGACAAATCCAACGATGATGCTCATACCTTTTCCTTGATCTTTGCGGCGGGAGTAACTGCGGACGCCTTGCGCTTGGCCAGCGCGGAGCGGATGGCCGGGAGGGCGGCCACGACGACGAACACGATGAGGAGCGTGGCGGAGATGGGCCGGCCGAAGAAGCCCAGCGGATCACCGCCGAACACCAGCAGCGAACGCCGCAGCGAGCTTTCGAGCAGTTCGCCCAGGACGAAGGCCAGCACCAGCGGGCCGGGCTCGAAGCCGAACTTCTTCATCAGGTAGCCCACGATGCCGAAGACCACCACGAGGGTGACGTCGAACATGCTGTTGTTGATGGTGTAAGCGCCGAGCAGCGTAATCAGCGCCGTGATGGGTGCCAGGATGGCGGCACGGACCCGGAGGATCTTAACGAAGATGCCCACGAGCGGCAGGCTCATGATCAGCAGCAGGATGTTGCCGATGTACATGGAGTTCACCACGCCCCAGAACAGATCAGGGTTCTCGTCCACGAGCTGCGGACCGGGGGTGACGCCCTGGATCAGCAGCGCGCCGAACATCAGCGCCATGGTGGCGTTGGCAGGGATGCCAAGGGTGAGCAGCGGAATGAAGGAAGACGTCGCGGCTGCGTTGTTGGCAGTTTCCGGTCCCGCAACACCTTCCGGCGCGCCCTTGCCGAAACGCTCCGGCTTTTTGGCCCGCTTCTTCTCCATGGCGTAGGAGGCCATCGAGGCGATGGTGGCACCTCCGCCGGGCAGGATGCCCAGGAAGAAGCCGAGCACTGACCCGCGGCCGATCGCACCGGACGCCTGCTTGAGGTCGCCCCTGCTGGGCCATACGTTTGCGACGGCGGAGGGGGCCTTGGCGGCGCGGTGGCGCTCCTCGAGGTTGTAGAGGATCTCGCCGAGGCCGAAAATGCCCATGGCGATCGGGACGAAGCCGATGCCGTCGGCCAGCTGCAGGCTGCCGAAGGTGAACCGGTTTGCACCGGTGAAGACATCCCGGCCAACCGTGGCGAGCAGGAGCCCGATGGCGGCCGCAATGAGTGCCTTGGCCTTTGCTCCGCTGCTGATGGTGGCCACCAGCAGGATGCCCAGCAGCGCCAGGGCGGTGTATTCGGGTGCCCCGAAGTCCAGGGCGAAGCTGGCCACGATCGGAGCCAGGAAGGTGAGTCCAACGATGGCAGCGGTGCCGCCGACGAACGAGCCGATGGACGCCAGGCCGAGGGCCGTGCCGGCTTTTCCGTGTTTGGCCATCTGGTAGCCGTCAAAGACCGTGACCACCGAGGACGCCTCGCCGGGCAGGCGCAGGAGCACCGAGGTGATCGTGCCGCCGTACTGGGCGCCGTAGAAGATGCCGGCCAGCATGATGATGGCGGTGACGGGCTCCACGTTGTAGGTGAGCGGAAGGAGGATGGCGATGGTTGCCGCGGGCCCCAGACCGGGCAACACGCCGATCAGCATGCCGATGACGACGCCGATCAGGCAGTACAGCAGATTGGTCGGCTCCAGGACGACTGCAAATCCGTTGATCACGGGATTCAGGAAATCCACGGTGGTCTCCTAGAAGAGGTGGGGAATGGAAGTGTTGAGCGCCAACACGAAGATGCCGTAGAAGGTTGCCACCACGAGGGCGCTGACCAGGAGCGTGGAGCGCCAGGTTTCGCCGCCGAGGAACCGCATCCAGATGATGCACAGCACCAGGGCCGGCAGTTCGAAGCCGATCAGCGGCATGAGTGCCACCATCGCGGCCAGGGTGATCAGGCCCGTCAGCGCGGCCACGGACATGCGGGTGAACTTCTCCGCGTCCCGGTTGCGCCGGCCCATGACCAGCTGGAACAGCCCGAGGGCCGCCAAGACGCAGCTGATCATGAAGGGCCACAGGCCCGGCTGGGGTGCGGACGGTGTGCCCAGGCCCATGGCGATGGACAGGACAACGGCTCCGACGCCAACGCCGATGACCACCAGGGAGGACGCCACGTTGGCCAGCGCGCCGGCGGCAGGGGGCTTTTCTTCCTCCCACTGGGCTGCCAGCTGTTCGGGGGTCAGATCGTCAAGCTCTTCGGCGGGAAGGTTGCTGCCGTTCCCGGCAGGGGAAACAGCGTTCGGGCTGCTCCCCCCGCCGGGTACCGGTGTTGCTGCCTGCACTGGACTCACTTGTTCCCGGCGAGGCTGATGTCGTACTTCTCCACCAGGGCCTTGTACTTGGCTGCGTAGTCCTTCCACTGGGTGACTACTTCCTCACCGGAGATCTCCTTCGGCGTCAGCATGTTCTTCTTGTTGAACTCCTTGTAGGAGTCAGACTTCAGGGTTTCCTGGATGGCGGCGAGGAGCTTGTCCTTGACTTCCTGCGGGGTTCCCTTCGGAGCGGCGACGGCGCGGTACTGCGCGACCGGGACGTCATAGCCGGATTCCTTGGCGGTGGGAGTGTCCGGGAGGAAGGAGTTGCGCTCCTCCGAGAAGACGAGCAGCGGGGACACCTTGCCGGCCTCGATCTGCGGCATGGCCTCGCCGAGCTGGATGGTGGCCAGTTCAACCTGGTTGCCCAGGACGGCGGTCAGGGCGGGCTTGCCGCTGTCGAAGGGAACGTCGGTGCCCTTCACGTTGGCCTGCTTGAACAGGACAGTCTGGGCCAACTGGCTGCCGGTGCCGACGCCGGTGGTGCCGTAGGTGACGTTGCGCCCGGCGGAGGTTACATCCTTGATGGACTTGAAGCCGGACTTTTCGCTGGCGACCAGCACGTAGTCGTCCTGCGACAGGCCGGTGATGATGTCGAAGTCATCGATGTTGACGGCCTCGTCCTGGGTCACGGCCAGCGGGGTGATGGTGATCAGGGAAGCGGTCAGCAGCAGCAGGTTCTGGCCGTCGGCGGGCTTGCCTGCCACCTCCTTGCTGGCCAGCGCGCCGTTGGCACCGGGCTTGTTCACCACCGGCATCGGGGCGCCGAGCGGCTTGGCCGCACCTTCCGAAATTGCCCGGGCGATGAGGTCCGTGCTTCCGCCCGGCGCCTGGCCCACGGTCAGCGTCACCGGGCCGTTGGGGTACTTGGATGAGTCAGCGCTGCCGCCGGAAACGTTGCCGCATGCGGTCAGGGCCAACAGGGTGATGGCGGACGCCGCGCCAAGAACAGCACGGCGGGTGGGGAAGTGCATCATTGAAACTCCTCATTTGCACCGCGGGCTGCCTCAGCCCGCAGGGGGGATGTGAACCCGGTCACTGCCGGTTCGCTAGGACGAGTTTAGGGAGGCGCTATGATGCATGTCTAAGCCCAAATATGCATCAAGTAATACCGGGAGGGCATCATGTTTACCTTCGACCAGCTGACCGGGTTCATCGCCGTCGCCGAGGAACTGCACTTCGGCCGGGCTGCCGAGCGGCTCAACATGACCCAGCCGCCGCTCAGCCGCCAGATCCAGAAGCTGGAGAAGACCGTGGGGGCCGAACTGCTCGAGCGGGACAACCGCCGGGTGGAGCTGACGGCTGCCGGACGCGCGTTTCTTGACGAGGCACGCAGGCTGATGGCGCTGGCCAGCAGGGCACCCGTGACGGCACGGCGGATCGCCTCCGGCCGCCAGGGCCACCTGCGCATCGGATTCACCGCCGCGAGCGGCTTCAGCATCCTCGGGCCCCTGCTCGAGGAGATCGGCGCCATCGTTCCCGAGGTGGACATCGACCTCCAGGAACTCGTGACAGGTGAACAGATTCAGGGGCTCCTCACCGGCGAGCTGGACCTCGGCCTGGCACGGCCGCCCTTCGACACCGAAGTCTTCGACTCCCACCTGCTCTACCGCGAATCCATGGTGCTGGCCGTTCCCGCCTCGCATCCGCTGGCGGGCCTGAAGCGGGACATCCGGAACGAGGACTTCAAGGACGAACCCCTCATCATGCACTCGCCCACGGAGGCCCGGTACTTCTACGACCTCGTGGTCCGCCTGCACGATATCCGGCACGAGAACGTGGTGCACACCGTCAGCCAGATCCTCACCATGGTTTCTCTTGTGGCCGCCAAGCGGGGCGTGGCCTTTGTGCCGCACTCGGCAACGGCGCTGGGCATCCGCGGTGTTTCCTTTCTCCGGCTGGCCAGCAGCGAGGAAGAGCCCGTGGAGCTCCATGCCATCTGGAACCGGGACGCCAAGAACCCCGCCCTGGTGCGGCTGCTGCGAGACCTGGAGTTTGCCGGCGGATAGGCTGCGAACGTCCATGGACTCAATGCGCGGAGGGTATCAATAGATTCAAAAATGCACTTAGACAGGCATGGACGGCGGTCCCTACTCTGAAAAGGAACCACCCCACCTCCGCCGCCTCCGGCACCGACTCCAAGGACATCCCGTGGCAAAACTTTCACCCCAGGAACTGGCCAACACCCTCAAGGACGGGCTGCTGTCCTTCCCCGTGACTTCGTTCGATGCAGAGCTGCAGTTCGACGAGGAGAACTACCGCAAACACCTGGCGTGGCAGGCCAGCTTCCCGGTCGCCGGCCTTTTCGCCGCCGGCGGCACGGGCGAGGGCTTCTCCCTCACCCCGGCCGAGTCGGCCCGCGTGGTCCGTGCCGCCGTCGAGGAAGTCGGCAACACGGTCCCCGTCCTGGCTTCCGCCGGCGGCTCCACCGCCCAGGCCATCGAGAACGCCAAGGCTGCGGAGGCCGCCGGCGCCGAGGGCATCCTGCTCCTGCCGCCGTATCTGACCGAGGCCGACCAGGGTGGCCTGATCGACCACGTCAGCGCCGTCTGCAGCGCCACTTCCCTGGGCGTGATCATCTACAACCGCGCCAACGCCATCTACAAGGACACCACGGTGGCTACGCTGGCCGACCGGCACGAAAACCTGATCGGCTTCAAGGACGGCGTGGGGGACCTCGAGCACGACGCCCGCGTCTACGCCAAGCTCGGCGACCGCCTGTTCTACCTCGGCGGCCTGCCCACGGCGGAGACCTTCGCACTGCCGCTGCTGCAGCTGGGCATGAGCACGTACTCCAGCGCGATGTACAACTTCGTTCCGCAGTTCGCACTCGACTTCTACCGGGACGTCCGCAACAACGACCGCGTGGCCGTCAACCAGAAGCTCAACGACTTCGTCATCCCCTACCTGGACATCCGCGACCGCGTGAAGGGTTACGCCGTCTCCATCGTCAAGGGCGGCCTCGACGCGATCGGCCGTTCCGCCGGCGGCGTCCGTCCCCCGCTGCAGAACATGGCGGAAAAGGACCTGGCCGACCTCAAGGAACTCATCGCCAGGGTTTCCTAGTCGACCGTCTCCTGACGGCCCACACCACCTGTATTTAGGAGGAACAACCGTGACCCTTACCGGACACTCCCTGATCGCCGGACAGACCGTTGCCGGCGAAGGCAAGACAACCTTCGCCTTCAACCCGGCCAGCAACGAACAGCTCGAGCCCGCTTACACCCTGCTCACCGAGGAGCAACTCAGGGCCGCCACCGCCGCGGCCGCCGAGGCCTTCGCGTCCTTCAGCACGCTGGACCCCGAAACCCACGCCGCGTTCCTGGACGCGATCGCGGACAACATCGAAGCGATCGGCGATGAACTGATCGTCCGCGCCGGCCAGGAAACCGGCCTGCCCGCCGCCCGCCTGACCGGCGAACGCGCCCGCACCACCGGCCAGCTGCGGCTCTTCGCCAACGTGGTCCGCCAGGGCGACTTCCGCGGCGTGCGCATCGACCCGGCCCTGCCGGACCGCACGCCCCTGCCGCGCGCTGACATCCGCCAGCGCCAGATCCCGCTGGGCCCGGTCGCCGTGTTCGGTGCCAGCAACTTCCCGCTGGCCTTCTCGACGGCGGGCGGCGACACCGCGTCTGCCCTCGCCGCGGGCTGCCCCGTGGTTTTCAAGGCCCACAACGCCCACCCCGGCACCAGTGAGCTGGTGGGCCAGGCCATCGCCAAGGCCGTCCGCGACGCCGGCCTGCACCCGGGCGTCTTCTCCCTCATCTATGGCCCCGGTTCCAGCATCGGCCAGGCCCTCGTCGCCGACCCGGCGATCAAGGCCGTCGGCTTCACCGGCTCCCAAAGCGCAGGCATCGCGCTGATGCGCACCGCCGCTGCACGCCCGGAACCGATCCCTGTCTACGCGGAGATGTCCTCGCTCAACCCAGTGTTTGTCTTCCCCGGCGCCCTGGACGGCCCGGCCGAACAGATCGATGCACTGGCACAGCAGTACATCACCGCCGTGACCGGCAGCTCGGGTCAGCTGTGCACCTCCCCCGGCCTGCTGTTCGCCCCCGCCGGTGAGGCGGGCGACAAACTGGCTGCCGCCGTCGGCCGCGCTGTTGCCGCCTGCGCCGGCCAGACAATGCTTACTGCAGGGATCGCCGATTCCTGGAACTCCGGCACCCAGGCGCTCGGCGCCGCTGAGAACGTGACCGTCGTCGGGACCGGAACCCCCGGCCCCACCGAGAATGCACCGGCACCGGCCATCTACGGCACCGAAATCCGCGACTTCATCACCAACGAGGTCCTGCACACTGAAATTTTCGGCGCCGCATCCCTGGTGATCCGCTACTCCTCCGCCGAGGAACTCGTCGAGGCCGCCAACCGGCTCGAGGGGCAGCTCACCGCGTCCCTGCAGCTCACCGAAGAGGACTACCCGACGGCGGCACAACTGATCCCGGCGCTGGAGCAGAAGGTGGGGCGCATCATCGTCAACGGCTGGCCCACCGGCGTCGAAGTCGGCCACGCCATGGTCCATGGCGGCCCCTTCCCGGCCACCTCTGACACACGCACCACCTCCGTGGGTACGCTGGCCATTAACCGGTTCCTCCGGCCCGTGGCCTATCAGAACCTGCCGCAGGAACTCCTCCCGGCAGCCCTCCAGGACGCCAACCCGTGGCACCTGAACCGCCGGATTGACGGCACCGTTGTGGCCGCTGAAGAGAAAGAGGAGGTCAACGCATGACCGCCCAGCCGACAATTGCGCGCGTAGAGGTTGTCCCGGTTGCGGGTTACGACAGCATGCTGATGAACCTCAGCGGTGCCCACGGGCCGTTCTTCACCCGGAACGTGGTCATCGTGACCGACTCCGACGGCCGGACCGGCCTCGGCGAGGTCCCCGGCGGCGAGAAGATCCGCACCACCATCGAGGAAGCCGGTGCGCTGATCGCCGGCAAGCCGGTGGCCCGCTACCGCTCGCTGCTGCGCGAAATCACCGCTGAGTTCGCCGACCGTGACGCCGGCGGCCGCGGCCTGCAGACCTTCGACCTGCGCACCACCGTCCACGCCGTCACCGCCGTCGAGTCCGCACTGCTGGACCTGCACGGCCAGTTCCTTGGCGTCCCGGTGGCCGAACTGCTGGGCGACGGCCAGCAGCGGACCTCTGTGCCGATGCTCGGATACCTGTTCTTCATCGGTGACCACAAGCGGACTGACCTGCCGTACCTGGTGGAGGAATCGCCGTCGGACCGGTGGGAAGAACTGCGCCGCCAGGAGGCGATGACTCCCGAGGCAGTTGTGGCGCTGGCCGAGGCGGCGCAGGAGCGCTACGGCTTCAGCGACTTCAAGCTCAAGGGCGGCGTGCTGTCCGGCGACGACGAAGTGGACGTGGTGACGGCGCTGGCCAAACGCTTCCCCGATGCCCGTGTCACCCTGGACCCGAACGGCGGCTGGCTCCTCGAGGAGGCCATCCGGCTGGGCAAGCGCATGCAGGGCGTCGTTGCCTATGCCGAAGACCCGTGCGGCGCTGAAGGCCGCTTCTCCGGACGCGAGGTCATGGCCGAATTCCGCCGGGCCACCGGGCTGAAGACCGCCACCAACATGATTGCCACGGACTGGCGGGAAATGTCCCATGCCATCCGCAGCAACGCCGTGGACATCCCGCTGGCGGACCCGCACTTCTGGACCATGCACGGTTCGGTCCGGGTGGCGCAGCTGTGCAACGAGTTCGGCCTGACCTGGGGCTCGCACTCGAACAACCACTTCGACATCTCGCTCGCCATGTTCACGCATACCGGTGCGGCGGCTCCCGGCGAGATCACCGCCCTGGATACGCACTGGATCTGGCAGGACGGGCAGGGCCTGACCAAGAACCCGCTGCAGATCAAGGGCGGCGCCATCGAGGTTCCGGACGCACCCGGCCTTGGCATCGAGCTGGACCGCGCGGCCCTGGACAAGGCGCACCAGCTGTACCTGGAGCACGGACTGGACGCCCGCGACGACAGCATCGGCATGCAGTACTACATCGACGGCTGGTCCTTCGACCCGAAGCGGCCCTGCCTCGTCCGTTGAGCGCAACTCCCGTACATACAGATAAATAGAAGGGCAGAGTGTGGGCGGCGTCGTCTCCGGAATCCTCATCGTTTCTGCAGTCATCGCCGTCGGTTACCTCGCTGCCAGGTTCCGCATTCTGGGGCCCGAGGTCCAGGGCGCGCTGACCCGCAGCGCGTTTTACATCACCAACCCTGCCCTGCTTTACACCGTCGTGGCCGGCTCGGACGTCCGCGCCGCCCTCGGAACTGACGCCCCGCTGGCGCTGCTTTCAGCAGCGGCAGTGGGGCTTCTTTACTGGCTGCTGAGCTTCCTGTTCTTCCGCCGCCCGGCTGCGGAAACCGCCGTCGGTGCGATGGCCAGCAGCTACGCCAACGCCAACAACATCGGCATTCCCGTCTCGCTGTACGCCGTCGGCACCGCGCAGCACGTGGCCCCGGTGCTGCTGGTGCAGCTCCTGGTCCTGGCCCCCTTCTACCTCACGCTGCTCGGAGTGTTCTCCGGCGCGCGGATCTCGTGGAAGAAGGTACTGCTCCAGCCGCTGTCCAACCCCATGATCATCGCCTCGGCCCTCGGCGTACTCATTGCGCTGACCGGCTGGCAGGAGCCGGAGCTGCTGCGGAAGCCGATCGACATGCTGGCCGGCGGGGCGGTTCCGATGGTGCTGCTCGCCTTTGGCCTCTCGCTGGCCGGCCGCGCGCCGCTGCAGAAGGATGACGGCCGCACCGAAACCCTCGTGGCCACGTTCCTGAAGATTGCCGGCATGCCCGTGATCGTCTGGCTGCTGGGGCGTTTTGTCTTTGGCCTCGAGGGGCAGCATCTGCTGGCCAGCGTGATCATGGCGGCCCTCCCCACTGCACAGAACGTCTTCCTGTTCGCCTCCCCCTACGGCCGCGGCATGACCGTGGCCCGGGACGTGATCCTCTGCACCACCATCCTGTGCGTGGGCGCCTTGCTGGTGGTTGCTTGGGCCGTCGGGTAGGTGACGGGCCATGCACCCGTGCCGGTCCTTCTGGAGAGCAGGGTTTTCACAAGGTGCAGGGGCGAATATTGGATATGTCCTTGAAGGGAGGCAGCTTCGGCTCCTTCGCGCAGGACTGCCGGGTCCGGCTTCCTCAGGTGCTGGACCCGGCCACACTGCCGCTGCCAGATGCGGGGATTCAGTCCTGGTCGGTGGTCTCGGAAAACGACATATCAGGGGCGGCCCCATCCGCGGCCGCCACCCAGGCCATGAAGTCCGCGTACGACATGAACGAGTAGTAGTCGCAGAACCTCAGGCGTGCCTTTTCATGCTTGGTCACTCTGACTGAACATCCTCCCTTCTTCTGCCCTTTCAACAGCTATAACGCTGGGCGTGGATTGCGCATTCCACCCCCCGGCGCCTTGGTCGGTGCTCCTTTCCCGCCGCATACTTGTAGTACAAGTTATTAGCTTGTATCCTAAGAAGGCGGGCGATGTTGCCCCTACTTCCAAGGAGAACCCCATGAGCACCGTCGATCTGATCCGGCACGTCAAACTTTCCACCGCACGCCTTCCGCTGGCCGTCCCGATCAGCGACGCCAAGGTGTTTACAGGCCGGCAGAAGCCCATGACGGAGGTCGTCTTCCTCTTTGCGGAAATCACCACGGAGCAGGGCCACACCGGCCTGGGCTTCAGCTACTCCAAGCGCGCCGGTGGTCCGGCCCAGTACGCCCATGCCAAGGAAGTCGCCGAAGGAATCATCGGCGAGGATCCCAACGACATCGGCAAGCTCTACACCAAGCTGCTCTGGGCCGGCGCGTCGGTGGGCCGCTCGGGCGTTGCCACCCAGGCCCTCGCCGCCATCGACATCGCGCTGTACGACCTCAAGGCCAAGCGTGCCGGGCTGCCCCTCGCCAAGCTGCTGGGTTCCTACCGCGACTCCGTCCAGACGTACAACACCTCAGGCGGCTTCCTGAACGCCACCCTCGACGAGGTCAAGGCCCGTGCCACGCAGTCCATCGAAGAGGGCATCGGCGGCATCAAGATCAAGGTGGGGCTTCCGGACACCAAGGAGGACCTGCGCCGCGTCGCCGGCATCCGCGAACACATCGGCTGGGACGTGCCCCTTATGGTGGACGCCAACCAGCAGTGGGACCGCGCCACAGCATTGCGCATGGGCCGCCGGCTCGAGGAGTTCAACCTGATCTGGATCGAGGAACCGCTGGACGCCTACGACTTCGACGGCCACGCCCACCTCGCCCAGGTCCTGGACACCCCCATCGCCACCGGCGAAATGCTCGCCTCCGTAGCCGAGCACAAGGGCCTCATCGCAGCCGGCGGCTGCGACATCATCCAGCCCGACGCCCCGCGCGTGGGAGGCATCACCCAGTTCCTCCGCCTCGCCGCTCTGGCCGACGAACGCGGCCTGGGCCTGGCCCCGCACTTCGCGATGGAAATCCACCTGCACCTGGCCGCCGCCTACCCGCGCGAGCCGTGGGTGGAGCACTTCGACTGGCTGGACCCGCTGTTCAACGAGCGTCTTGAGACCAAGGACGGCCGCATGATCGTTCCGGACCGCCCGGGCCTCGGCGTCAGCCTCAGCGACCAGGCCCGTGCGTGGACCACCGAGACCGTGGAATTCGGCGCGTAACCTTGAATGCATGAGCCGGAACCTGACCGCGGACCTCACCGCCGACCTTCGCACCCGCATAGTCGACGGCGTCATCCAGCCCGGTGAAAAGCTTCCGAGCGAAAACACCCTTATCGGAGAGTTCGGCGTCAGCCGGACAGTCGTCCGGTCTGCACTCACGCGGCTTCAGGCAGAAGGCTTGGTGGAAACCGAACGCGGGCGGGGCAGTTTTGCGCTGACCCCGCCCACGGCGGGTCCGACGTCGGGCCAGCCCGCCAGGGCCGTGGTCACCGCCGAAGACCGGCAGCACCTGCTGGAATTCCGGATCGGCGTCGAATCCGAAGCGGCAGCCCTGGCCGCAGGAAACCGCACGGAGCGGCAACTGGGCGCCATGCGGCAGGCACTGGCAGAGTTCACGGACAGCGTCGAGCATCCCGCCCACGCAATGAAGGCGGACTTTGAGTTCCACAAAGCCATCGCCGCTGCCTCCGGAAACCCTTTCTACACCGACTGCCTGGCGTCCCTCGGCCAGACCATGATCGCCATGCCGCGCACCCGGCTGATGACCGGCGTCGAGCATTACGCACGGGACCACTTTGAGCAGGTGGTCCACGAACACGCGTCCATTTTTGCCGCCATCGCGGACAGTGACGGAGCCACAGCATCTGCAGCAATGCGGAATCATCTGGCAAACTCCCGCCGCAGGCTGCGGGCCGGACGCGAGTAGAGTCCCCGGGCTACGCCCCGCTGAATCACGGGCTTGAGCTGCCAGGATGCGGCAGTGGTTCCTTGTGGGTATCACGCCATGCAATATGTGTGTTGGACGGGCATGAAACCTCCTGCTTACAGTTAACAAAGTGCTGTGGCGAGGACCACAACGGCCACCCCGTAGTCCCCCACCGCGTGATCTTGCTGCTCTATCAAAGAGGATTCCCCCAATGCAGTCTGTAGACACTGCTGTCACGGACGTGGCTTCGGCCATGAAGAAGTTTTTCCGGCGCGTGCTGCCCATCATGCTGGTAATGCTCGTATGCAACCAGCTGAACCGGTCCAACATCGGGTACGCCCAGGACCACCTGCAGACTGACGTTGGCATCGGCGCCGCCGCCTACGGCTTCGGCGCCGGCCTGTTCTTCATCGCCTACGCAATTTTCGAGCTCCCGAGCAACGTGATGATGGAGAAGTACGGTGCCAAGGTCTGGCTGACCCGGATCATGGTCAGCTGGGGCATCGTGTCCTTCCTCATGGCGTTCGTCCAGAACGAGGTCATGTTCTACGTTCTGCGGTTCCTGCTGGGCGCTGCGGAGGCCGGCTTCTTCCCGGCCGTCATCTTCTACTTCGCCCGCTGGGTGCCCGCCGGGCAGCGCGGCAAGGCAACCGCCATCTTCATCGCCGGCTCCTCGGTGGCAGCGGCCCTTTCCGGCCCCATCGCCGGCCTGCTCCTGAGCCTGCACGACGTCCTGGGCCTGCGCGGCTGGCAGTGGCTGTTCGGCTTCGAAGGAGCGCTCTCCGTCGTCGTCGGCATCACCGTGTTCTTCTTCCTCGACGCCAAAATCCAGGATGCCAAGTGGCTCACGGCAGCCGAAAAGTCGGCCCTCACCGCAACGATCGAGCAGGAGGACGCGCAGCACACCAAGGCCGGCACCGGCAAGGTCAACCGCTGGAAGATGCTCCTGAACCCGCAGATTCTCCTGCTGTGCGGCATCTACTTCTCGGTCCAGCTCTCCATCTACGCAAACACGTTCTGGCTGCCGACCATCGTCAAGCAGATCCCGGGCACCACGGACCTGTCCGTCGGCTTCCTCTCCTCCATCCCCTGGGTGTGCGCTGTGTTCGCCATGTACTTCGCAGCGAAGTGGCAGGACAAGGCAAAGTCCAAGCGCCCGCTGCTGGTCGCTGCGCTCCTCGTGGCCGCCGTCGGCACGCTCGCGGCAGCCGTCGCCACCCCGGTCCTGGCCCTGGTGTTCCTCGCCATCGCCGCCATGGGCTTCAAGAGCGCGTCGCCGCTGTTCTGGACCATCCCGCAGTCGGCCCTGCACCCGCTGGTCCTCGCCCCGGCCATCGCCGTCATCAACTCGCTGGGCAACCTCGGCGGCTTCGTGGCACCGTTCGGGTTCGGCATCATCAAGGAGCAGACCGGAAGCGTGGTCCCCGGCCTGTTCGCCCTCGCCGCGGCATCCACGGTTGCGGCCATCCTGGTCTACTTCCTCAAGGAGCGGAAGCCAGGCTCCGGCGTTGCGGAGAAGGCATCGGCCCCCGGCGCAACACGGCTGGAGCCGTCAACGGCAAAGTAGGCCATCAGCAGTGACGTGACAGTCAGCGGGGCGGGTGCCGGCATTCCGGCGCCCGCCCCGCGGCGTTTTCCTGCGTGGGCTGCCGGTCCACCCCCTCTGTGCTCTGGTATTGAAAGGACAAGCGCCGTACGCTCGGAGCAATCGCACGCGGCCGGGCGAAAGCCGAACGCTGCTCCCTGCGCTCCGGTCCCCGGCAGGGGCGGTTTCCGGGACAGGCCCGCGAAAACCCGCAGGCCAGCCGGCAGACGGAACGGGGATCCACTCATGCACCAGAGCATCGCGCCAATCTCCCTTGCCGCGGCAGCGGCCATTTTCCTCACCGGCTGCGGCGGACCCGCACCGTCAGGCACGGGAAGTACGACGGCGGAGCCCTCCTCCGCGTCTGCCACACCGACGTCCCCCGCACCAACGTCACCGGCGAAGGCCTACACCAACGAGGACCTCACCGCGATCGTCACAGGACTCAAGGACGCGCAGGGACGGGCCCTCACCGTTGTGCCCGCCGCCCAGGTGGACCAGGGGCTCATCGTGGCCCGTGAACTTCTCACGAACGCTGTCATCACGCCGAAGGAGTGCGGCGTCCTGGCAGACAACAACACCCAGGTTCCCGAGGGCAGCACCTACGCGGCAGGGGCAAGCCTGGCGGCGGAAGCCAAGACAGCAACGATCGTGACGGTTTTCGCCGTCAAGGATCCCGCCGTCATGACGAGCCAGTTCGACAAAAGCGAGGCAGCGATCCGCGACTGCTCCACTTATACGGTCGAATTGAAGGGGCAGAAGATCACCAGTGCGATGAAGACCCTGGAAGTCCCGGTGGAAGCCGAGAGGTCGATGAGCGCCCTGCAGACCCAGACACTCCCCACCGGACAGAAGCAGGCCGTACTGACCGTTACGGGCGTAAAGGGTACTTTGGCTGCCACCGCTGTGAAGACCGGCACCACGGGGACTGTGACCGCAAGTGCGGCTCCGGAACTCGCCAGGCTGGTCAGTGCCGCGCTGGCTGCCGGCTGAGGCAGGGTGAGGTCAGCTAGCCGCAGAAACAAGAAAGGACCCCGGGGAATCCTTGGATTTCCCGGGGTCCTGATGCGTGCGCGAGGGGGGATTTGAACCCCCACGCCCTTTCGGACACTGGCACCTGAAGCCAGCGCGTCTGCCGTTCCGCCACTCGCGCGCAACTTCTTCCACTCAGCCCAGCCGGGATCCGGCTTGCGGCCTTGTAAAAGCAGCGAGATCAAGCATAACGGACACCTGCCGCAAATTCCTAATCGGGCCATTGCACCACCTCGCAGCACGGTTTCTGCCCGTGCTGCCGCGGCTGCACGGGCCCTCAAAGGCGCACCCCACGGACGGCTGCCGCCTGTGATCGCGCACACATTCGTGCGGGAAACGTGAACGAATCGAGTCCGCGGCGCGTTGTGGATTAAGGTCTTTCGCAGACGTGGCAAGTAGTATCGGATGTATAAGGGCCCGCTTCCGGCGGGCACGGTTTTAGTTGTGCACGGCCTTTGTTGTGCACGGTATTTTGTTGTGACTGCGTTGCCAGAACGAGTTCCACGGGACGTGCTGTCCCTCAGCAGCAAGGAAAGGAGAGGACCATGGGTCTGCTGGACAAGGTCGAACGCGGCATTGAAAAGGCGGTCCGCGGCGTCTTCTCCACCGGCTCCAAAGCCCAGGTTGAGCCCGTGGAAATCGCGAGCCGCCTCCGCCGCGAAGTGGACCACAAGGCCATCACCATCGCTGCCGGACGCACCCTGGTACCCAACGTCTTCGATGTCCTGCTGAGTGACGAAGATTTCCAGCGCGCCCAGGAATGGGGAACGCCGCTGGCCGAGGAACTCTGCGACGTCGTCATCAACCATGTCCGCAGCCAGGGGTACATCCTCCAGGGCCCGGTCCGCATTTCGTTCCGCCGGGACGAATCCCACCGGGCCGGCGACTTTGAGATCACCTCAAAGACCGAAAAGTCCTCCGGCGCGGCACCGGCCGCCCCGCGGGCCAACGTGCCGGCAGCGCCCAGCCGCCAGCCGGTCCGGCTGCAGCCTGTTCTGGACATCGACGGCCAGCGGTATTCACTCAATGCCCCCTCCGTCGTCCTGGGCCGTTCATCAGAGGCTGACATCCTGGTGGACGACACCGGGGTCTCCCGCCGGCACCTCGAAATCCAGACCCACGGAGGCACCACCACCGCCGTCGACCTGGGCTCCACCAACGGCAGCTACGTCAACGGACAGAAAGTGGCCGGCAGCACGGAGCTCGCCGACGGCTCCACCATCACGATGGGACGGACCAAAATCATCTTCCGCCTCCTGCCCGCCAACACTGGTGGCCGCCCATGAGCGAACTGACCATCACCGCCCTGCGCTTCGGGTTCCTGCTTCTTCTCTGGGTCCTCATCTTCAGCATCGTCTCCGCCATGCGGCGTGACCTTATGATCGGCCGCAAGGCCGCCACCGGCGCGCCCACGGCACGGCAGGTGCGGAAGAACCCGGAACTGGCCGAACCGGCACCGGCTCCGGCCAGGCAACAGGCCCGCCAGCTTGTGGTCACGGAAGGCCCGCTGAAGGGCCGCACCGTCCCCCTGGCTGCCAGTCCCATCCTGCTGGGGCGCGCGCAGGAGGCAACGCTGGTGCTCGAGGATGACTACGCCTCGGGCAGGCATGCCCGGCTCTTTCCACAGGGAAGCCGCTGGTTCATCGAGGACCTCGGCTCCACCAACGGCACCTACCTGGCCGACCAGCAGCTCACCCGGGCCCTCCCCGTGGACCTTGGTGTACCCGTGAGAATCGGCAAGACGGTCATTGAATTGAGGCCGTAGCCATGGCCGCTCCGGACATGCCCGTGGGCGAGGTTCCAGCCTCACCTCGGCCCCTCATCCTGCGCTACGCGGCGCGCTCTGACGTCGGCCGTATCCGCGCAAAAAACGACGACTCCGCTTATGTCGGCCGGCACCTGGCCGTCGTCGCGGACGGCATGGGCGGCCACGCGGGCGGTGATGTCGCTTCCGCCGCCACTGTCCTGGACATGATCCACCTGGACACCGACGACTACGATGACGACGCCGTCACAGTGCTGGCTGACGAGATCCAGACCGCCAACTCGCTGCTCTCGGAACTTGTCCACATCAATCCCAAGCTGGCGGGCATGGGCACCACCGTGACTGCCCTGCTGCTGGCCGAGGGCAAGCTGCATTTCGCCCACATCGGCGACTCCCGTGCGTACCGACTCCGCGACGGCGAGTTCGAACAGATCAGCGTCGACCACACGTTCGTCCAGCGCCTCATCGACGAGGGCCGGCTGCGCCCCGAAGAAGCGGAAACCCACCCGCACAAGAACGTCCTGATGCGCGTCCTCGGTGACGTCGATGCGAGCCCCGAACTGGACCTTGCAACGATCGATGTGCAGCCCGGCGAGCGCTGGCTGCTCTGCTCGGACGGTTTGAACTACGTCGCCGGCCATGTCGTGGAGCGCACCGTCCGGGAAACACCGGATCTGCGCGAATGCGTCGAGACGCTCGTCGACCTCACCCTCGAGGCAGGCGCGCCGGACAACGTCACCGTTGTCATGGTGGAAATCGCGGAGGAAACGCCCGACGACGTCAGCACTGCCGCCGTCGACATCATCCCTGATGCGGGACAACCGGAAGCGATCACCGGGACAAAGGCCGCGGCGCCCGACGCCGGTCCCGCTGCCCCCGACGCCGGTCCCGCTGTGCCCGCTGCCGGGCCGGCAGCTGTGCCGCCGGCTTCCGGGCCAGCCGGTTCGAGCCCGGCCGGCTCGGAACCAGCGGAACCCAAGCCCGGCTCCGCGCCCGATGCCACGTCCAAACCCGAAGGTTCATCCGGAACCCAGGGGGCCGGTGAGGGCGACGGCAAGCCCTCGAGCGAACCGACAACCAGCACTGATCCGCATCTGGGCGAGCACCTGTCCGCCGAGGTGTTGCGCGAGGAGCTTGCCTCCCGCCCGCACATCCTTGTCGGCGCAGCCGTCGCAGCCGCCGAAACCGGCTCAATCCCCAGCATTGCCGGCCGGACTGTCGCACGCCGCGCGGCCACCGTCCTCACGCACAAGTCGGACCAGGCCCGGGAAGAGGCAGAGGAATTCGCGCCGGCCAGGCGGCCGCGCCGCTGGCTCACCCTGGGAATCGCCGGTGCCGCACTGCTGGTTCTCGCCGTCGGGCTGTGGCTCGGCTATGCCTGGACCCAGACGCGCTACTACATCGGTGAATTCGACCAGCGGGTGGCCATCTTCAATGGCGTCTCGCAGCGCCTGGGTCCCATCCAGCTCTCCA
This sequence comes from Arthrobacter sp. NPDC057009, assembly GCF_042673905.1. Taxonomy (NCBI): domain Bacteria; kingdom Bacillati; phylum Actinomycetota; class Actinomycetes; order Micrococcales; family Micrococcaceae; genus Arthrobacter; species Arthrobacter sp. NPDC057009. The sequence continues at coordinate 91,068 of NZ_JBHUSB010000008.1, read as the reverse complement.
CTTTGGAAGCGGTCACGGACATCCGGATGGAGTCGCTGCCACAGTTCTCGCAGCAGCGGGTCCGCCAGACGGTCCCGGCCCGGGATCTCTACGACGCGCAGCGGATCGTCAAAAACCTCGAGCGCACGGGAAGCACCGCTCCTTCGGATGAGTGCCTGACCCCGTCCCCGACGGCAACGGCTTCCGCCACCGCAAAGGCCACGTCCACCGCCAAGGGGACCGCAACGGCCACTGCCACCGCCACCCCGAAACCGACAGCCTCGGCGACCCCAAAGGCGACCTCAACCGCCAAACCGACGGCATCGCCGACCGCAACAGCCGGAGCGGCGGCAGTACCCACCCCAACCGCAACCTGTGAGGGGGGCCAATGAGCCGCGCCGACACCATGCCCAAACCACGGCGCAACGTGGAACTGCTGTTGCTCGTGCTTGCCCTGTCCGTCAGTATCGGCGCCAACGCACTGATCAGCATCGACGAACAGACCGCGCTGGACACTGACTTCTGGTTCCAGTCCAGCCTGCTCGCCGTGGCGTCCCTGGTGTTCCATGTGGTCCTCCGGCTCCGCGCCAAATATGCCGATCCGGTGATACTTCCGCTGGTGGTCGCCCTCAACGGGCTTGGCCTGGCCATGATCCACCGCCTCGATGCCCCCGGCGACGACACCGGTAACAACCAGCTGCGGTGGACGCTGATCGCCATGGCGGTCGCCATTGCCGTGATCTGGTTCCTCAAGGACCACCGTGTCCTGCGACGTTTCACCTACATTTCCCTGGCCGTCAGCGCCCTGCTCCTCATCCTGCCGCTGGTGCCCGGCATCTCGGCCGGTGAGATCCTGGGCGCCCGGGTGTGGATCCGGCTCGGCCCGATGACGTTCCAGCCGGGCGAGGTCGCCAAGATCACGCTCGCCATATTCTTTGCCGGGTATCTTTCCTCGAACCGGGACCTCATCATGCTGGCCGGCCGCAAGATCGGCCCCATGCAGTTCCCACGGTTCAAGGACATGGGGCCCATGATCACCGCCTGGCTCGTGAGCATCGGCGTGCTCATCTTCCAGCGCGACCTCGGATCCTCCGTGCTGTTCTTCGGCCTGTTCATCGTGATGATCTATGTGGCCACCAGCCGGATCAGCTGGGTGGTCATCGGCCTTACCCTGATCCTCGGCGGCGGCTTCGTGGCCTCCCGGGTCTTCTCGCACGTTGGCCTGCGCATCGACAGCTGGCTTAATGCCTTCACTGAGGAAGTCTTCGGACGCTCCCCCGGCGGCAGCGGCCAGATCGTGGAAGGCCTCTTCGGAATGGCCAGCGGCGGGCTCGTCGGCACCGGTCTCGGACAGGGGCGGCCCAACCTGGTGCCCTTCGCCAACAGTGACATGATCATCGCCTCCTTCGGCGAGGAACTGGGCCTCATCGGCCTCTTCGCCATCGTGATGATGTACCTGCTGCTCTTCACCCGCGGCTTCCGCGCGGCACTCGGCACCCGCGACGCCTTCGGCAAGCTCCTTGCCTGCGGCCTGTCCTTCGCGGTTGCGCTGCAGTGTTTCGTGGTGATCGGCGGCGTCACGCGGCTGATCCCGCTGACCGGGCTCACCACACCATTCCTGGCCGCAGGTGGTTCATCGCTGCTGGCCAACTGGATCATCGTGGGACTGCTGCTGATGATCTCGCACACGGCACGCGGCCCGGTGGACACCACACCGATGCAGCCGGGCCGGACCCCGGAGGCGCAAAAGCCGGCGCCGCTGCCCGCCGTCGGAAACCGGCAGGACCGCAACGCCACCCAGACCCTCCCAGACGCTCCCACCGAGGCGGTGAAACACCTGTGAACCAGGCCATTCGACATTCATGGATCGCCGCGGTCGCGATGTTCGCCCTGATTTTCGGTGCGATCAGCTATGTCCAGGTGGTCGGCGCGGACGAGCTGAAGGCCAACCCGTGGAACCGGCGCGCCATCCTGCAGAACTACTGCAACGACCGCGGCGCGATCCTCGTGGGCGGATCCGCCATCGCCGAATCCGTGCCTGGCAATGAATCCTGCAAGTTCCAGCGCCGTTACAACCAGCCCGAGCTGTATGCCGGCCTGACCGGATACTTCTCCCGGAGCTACGGCGTCACCGGCCTCGAGGGCGCCATGGATGCCCAGCTTGCCGGCAGTTCGGACCAGCTGTTCTTTGACCGGATCGGGCAGCTCTTCCTCGGCAACCAGCCCAAGGGCGCATCCGTCGAGCTCACCATTGACCCGGAAATCCAAAAACTGGCGTACGACCTCATTCCGGACGGCCAGCGGGGCTCGATCGTGGTGACGGATCCCAAGACCGGCAACATCCTGGCCATGGTCAGCAAGCCGTCCTACGATCCCAACCTCATCGCCACCCAGGACATCGCCAAGGAGCAGGCCGCCTACAACGAGGCCATCAAGATCCCGGGCATCAACCTGAACCCCTCGGTCAGCGGCCCCACGGGCGCCCTGCTGGCACCGGGCTCGGTCTTCAAGCTGGTGGATACGGCAGCAGCCCTGAGCTCCGGCAAGTACAACGCGGACAGCGTGCTGCCCAACCCGGCCCAGATGAGCTTCCCGGGCATCCAGTACCAGCTGCCCAACTACGCCGGCGGCAACTGCTATACCCGGAGCACGGCCAGCTTCGCGTTTGCGCTGCAGCAGTCCTGCAACACCCCGTTCGCCAGCATTGCCCGGGACCTCGGGGAAAACGCGATCGCCCAGCAGGCCAGCAAATTCGGCTTCGGCCAGGAGCTCGGCGACCAGCTCAAGCTGGACTACGCCAAGAGCATCTTCCCGACGGACCTCGACGCGGCCGGACTGGCGCAGTCAGCCATCGGCCAGCGCGACGTCCGTGCCACGCCGCTCCAGATCGCACTGATGACCTCGGCCATTGCCAACGGCGGCGTGCAGATGGCTCCAAACCTCGTCAAGGCAGTACGTTCCCCGGACCTCAGGGCGATCGACGAACCGAAGCCGGTGGCTTTGCGGACCTCGACCACGCCGGAGATCGCCGGACAGATCACCGAATGGATGACCAGCGTGGTCAGCGAGGGCATCGGCTCGGGGGCGGGCATTCCCGGTGTCCAGGTCGCCGGCAAGACCGGAACCGCGGAGCTGGGGAACGGCCTGAACAACTCGTGGTTCACAGGGTTCGCCCCGGCCAACGATCCGCAAGTGTCCGTCACCGTCGTCATGCAGGGCGTGGACATCACCACCGGAGCACAGCTAACCAGTCCGAACGCAAAGAAGATTTTTGAGGCGGTGTTGAATAAGTGAGGCCTACATCGGGAATCACCCTCGGCGGCAGATTCCAGTTGACCACGCGTATTGCGATCGGCGGCATGGGTGAAGTCTGGAAGGCCAAGGACCTTATCCTGGGCCGGATCGTGGCCATCAAGGTACTCAAAGAGGAGTACACGGGTGACCCTGGCTTCCTCCAGCGGTTCCGCGCCGAAGCCCGCCACACCGCCCTTCTGAACCACGTAGGCATCGCCAACGTCTTCGACTACGGCGAGGAGGAAGGCTCCGCCTACCTGGTGATGGAGCTCGTTCCGGGCCAGCCGCTGAGCAGCATCATCGAGCACGAGCAGGTCCTGTCCCCGGACCGCACCCTGTCCATCATGGCGCAGACGGCTCGGGCCCTGTCCGTGGCCCACGCCCAGGGCCTGGTGCACCGGGACGTCAAGCCCGGAAACCTGCTGATCACCCCGGAGGGCCGGGTCAAGGTCACTGACTTCGGTATCGCGCGCCTGGCGGACCAGGTGCCGCTGACCCAGACCGGCCAGGTCATGGGCACCGCGCAGTACCTCGCCCCCGAACAGGCCACCGGCCAGACCGCCACCGGCGCCTCCGACATCTACTCGCTGGGTGTGATCGGCTACGAGTGCCTCACCGGGCACCGCCCGTTCTCCGGCGAATCCCAGATCGCCATCGCCCTGGCCCAGGTCAACGACGCGCCGCCGCCCCTGCCCGAGTCGCTGCCCAGGCCTGTGCGTGCCCTCCTGATGTCCATGCTGGCCAAGGATCCGAAGAACCGCCCGGCCAACGCCATCAAGCTGGCGGAAGCTGCAGAGGCCATCCGCAACGGCGACATCGCCGCGGCCCACGCCGCCGTGCCTGGAATGCTCCTCTTCGAGGGGGGCACCGGTGCCATGACGGCTCCGGTAAATACTGTCACCGCACCCACCGGGGTGATCGGTTCAGAGAAAAACCCGACGGCGGCCACCTCCGCGCTGCCCGTTCTGGGCGCCGCTGCCGCTGGTGCGGCAGCCGGCGGGGCAGCGGCTGCCGCCACCGGAGACTCTGATGGGGCCCCCACCCGGGCGGGAAGCACGCTGTCGCGGGCCGACGCCTTGGCCGCCGAGCGCACCTGGGACCAGGAACCGGAGCAGTACGACGAAGAACCCGCGGACGAGCCGGAGCGGCGGAAGCGCAGCCCCTGGACCTGGCCGCTGATCGCCCTGATCCTGCTGGTGCTGTTCGCCGTCGCCGGCATCCTGCTGAGCCAGGCAGGATTCCTGTTCCCGGGCCAGAACCCGGCTGCCACCACCTCGGCCACGCCGAGCCGCAGCGTGACCACGAGTGCCACGCCCACACCGACGCAGACGACCCCGACCCCGACACCGACTCCGACACAAAGCACGCCGGACTCGTTCAATATCATCGCCGAAGCGTACCTGGGCCGGCCCTTTAATGACGTCCGGGATGAGCTGAACACACAGGGCTTCCGGGTGGACGGTGAGCAGGTATTCAACGCTGCCGCCCCCGGCACCGTGACCGGAATCAACCCGACGGGTCCGGTCCCGCTAGGAGAAACCATCAAGGTCACGTACTCCAAGGGCCCGGAAAAGGTTCAGGTGCCAGACCTCAACAGTGGTGACACCGAGGCCGAAGTGCGCGCTGCCATTGAGGATGCCGGGCTGCGCTGGCAAAAGGGTCCTGACGTGGACGGTTCAGGGGAGGAGCCCGGCACGCTCGTCCGCACGGAGCCGGGTAGCGGCAGCGAAGTTAATTCCGGATCTGTGGTCACGTATTTCCTCGCCAAGGCTCCCGAAGCTACACCCACGACCACACCTTCCCCGACGCCCACTGTCACTCTCAGCACGCCACCAAGTCAGGGATAGGCCGTGACCACGCCACGAACTCCGTCACACCGGGAAGACAACATCCCGGTGACCAGTCAGCGCGTCCTGAACGGACGCTATGAACTCGGGGACCTCATCGGCCGCGGGGGCATGGCCGATGTGCACCGTGGCGTGGACACCCGGCTGGGCCGGACGGTCGCCATCAAGCTGCTCCGCCCGGACCTGGCCCGGGATCCCCAGTTCCAGGCCAGGTTCAAGCGCGAGGCCCAGGCCGTGGCAGCCCTGAACCATCCGTCGATCGTGGCCATCTACGACACCGGCGAACACATCGTGCAGGGCGACGCGCATGACCAGGTCCGCGTTCCCTACATCGTCATGGAGTTCGTGGCGGGCAAGACCCTCCGCGACCTGCTCAGGGCCGGTGACATCACCATCGACCAGGCGGTGGAGTACACGCTGGGTGTCCTGTCTGCCCTCGAGTACAGCCACAAGGCAGGGATCGTGCACCGGGACATCAAGCCGGCGAACGTCATGTACTGCGAGAACTCGGACATGGTCAAGGTCATGGACTTCGGCATTGCCCGTGCGGTTGCCGATTCCGCCGCGACGATGACCCAGACCCAGGCCGTGGTGGGCACCGCGCAGTACCTGTCACCTGAGCAGGCGCGCGGCGAAGCCGTGGATGCCCGCAGCGACCTGTACTCGGCAGGCTGCCTGCTGTACGAAACGCTGACCGGCCGCCCGCCCTTCGTGGGTGAAAGCCCCGTATCCGTGGCGTACCAGCACGTCCGCGAGAAGCCAGAACCTCCCAGCACTTTCAATCCGGACATCTCGCACGCGCTGGACAGCGTGCTGGAAAAGGCATTGCAGAAGAACCGTGCCGACCGCTTCCAGGACGCTGCCGCCTTCCGCCGCGCGCTGCGGGCCGCGAAGAACGGGATTGCCGTTCCGGCTCTGGCGCCCAGCGAAGCGCCGACGGATCCCAATGACATCCCTGAGCCGCACCGCACACCTCCGACAGAGGCGTTTTCGGTAACCGGAGCCAGCTTCCTCGACGACGCTCCCGCCGGCCGTCTGCGCCGCACCCGGGACTCCGGTGGTGGTGATGATGCCGTGCTGCCGGCTGAGGCAGCGGCCGTGTACGAGACCGCCGAGCACGATGAGCTTCCGCTGGGGCTTCCCCGGGAACGGGAGCGGTCAGGGCTACAGAAGTCCCGCCGTCGTGCCTGGATCACGACGTTCGTGATCTTCACGCTCCTCGTGCTGGCCGGCGGCGGCCTCTGGTTCTACAACTTCCTCAACCAGCCTCCCGCCGCACCCGCGCGCGTCGCGATTCCCGCAGTGGAAGAGCTCTCCGAATCGGAAGCGCTGCAGACTCTGTACGATGCGAAGCTGCGGCCCCAGATCAAACGGGTGCAGCACGACTCGATCGCCAAGGGCACCGCCATCGGCACCGCCCCGCCGGCTGGATCGTCGCTGGAACCGAACTCGGAAGTGGTCCTGAACATCTCGGCGGGGCCGAGCGCCGTCAAGATCCCCGAGACGCTGCCGGGTCGGACGGAGGCGGCAGCCCGTGACATCCTGCGCCAGGCGGGACTGGTGGGCGCGCCGTCAACCACCATGGCCAACAGCGCCACTGTTCTGGCGGGCCTGGTGATCACCACCAAGCCTGCACCCGGCCAGCAGGTGGCGGTGGGGAGCACCGTCGAGATCGTGGTTTCCACCGGCAAGGTGGCCATGCCGGAGCTGCGGGGCATGACCCGTGCAGAGGCCGAGGCTGCGCTCAAGGAACTCGGCCTGGTTGCCGTGATCCAGGAGGTGGAGAACTCCCAGGTGCAGCCCGGCAAGGTAACGGGCCAGAGTGACCCGCTCAACTCGCTCGTCGAACAGGGCAAGGCGATTACCGTGACAGTGGCCAAGGCGCCGGCTCCGGAGCCCACACCCACGCCGACGCCCACGCCGACACCGACACCGACACCGAGCCCCAGCAGGGGCAAGTAGGGCCCGGACGGCTGCGGAAGAGAGGCGCCACATGATCGAGATCCTGACCCCCGCCGAGCTGGCCCGGGCAAAAGAGACAGGCGCCCTGGTTGCTGGCATCCTGCAGTCGCTGAAGCACCGCACCACCGTGGGCACGAACCTTCTGGACATCGACCGGTGGACCGCGGCCATGATCCGCGAGGCCGGCGCCCAGTCCTGCTACGTTGACTACGAGCCCTCCTTCGGACGCGGACCGTTCGGACACTACATCTGCACGGCCGTCAACGACGCCGTGCTCCACGGACTGCCGCACGACTACACGCTTGCCGACGGCGACCTGCTGACACTCGACCTCGCAGTCTCCAAGCGCGGAGTAGCTGCGGACTCGGCCATCAGCTTTATCGTGGGCGACTCTGCGGCTCCGGAGAGCGTCGCGATGATCGACGCGACCGAACGCGCTTTAAGGGCAGGAATAGCGGCCGCCGGTCCCGGGGGCCGCATCGGCGACATTTCCCACGCCATCGGCTCCGTCCTCAGTGAGGCGGGGTACCCGATCAACACCCAGTTCGGCGGTCACGGCATCGGATCCACCATGCACCAGGACCCGCACGTGCCAAACACCGGACGGCCGGGCCGCGGGTACAAACTGCGCCCAGGGCTGTTGCTGGCACTCGAGCCGTGGGTCATGGCCGATACCGCCGAACTCATCACCGACGCCGACGGGTGGACGCTCCGAAGCGCCACCGGCTGCCGGACGGCACACAGCGAGCACACGATCGCCATCACTGACGACGGAGCCGAGATCCTCACGCTGCCAGCGTAGGCTCAGCCGTGAAAACGCACCCAGCAGGCACCCGTGCGAGCAGGCAGGCCTAGTGCTGGATGAGAGGGCTCAGCTTGGCTGCGCGCTCGGCCGCACCCTTCATGCCCAGTGACTCGAGCCAGTTGCCCAGCATCTGGTAGCCGCCCTCGGTCAGCACGGATTCGGGGTGGAACTGGACGCCGCACAGCGGCGCGGAGCGGTGCTGCAACCCCATGACCACGCCGCTGGCGGTTTCCGCTGTCACCTCGAGGATCTCCGGGATCGTTTCGCGGACGGCGGCCAGGGAGTGGTAGCGCGTGGCCGTCACGGGGGAGGGCAGGCCGGCAAAAACGCTGGCGCCGTCGTGCTGGACCAGTGAGGTCTTGCCGTGCATGAGCTCCGGGGCGTGCGTCACTGTTCCGCCGTACGCCTCGGCCAGGGCCTGGTGCCCCAGGCAGACGCCGAACATCGGCTTCGTCTGCTCTCCGCACCAACGGATCAGCTCGATGCAGACTCCAGCTTCCGACGGCGAGCCCGGACCGGGCGAGATCAGGATGCCGTCGCGGGTTTCCGCCATTTCGATCGCTTCCGCGAGAGTCACATCGTCGTTACGGACCACTGTTGTCTCGGCGCCGAGCTCCTGGAGGTAGCCCACCAGGGTGTAGACGAAGCTGTCGTAGTTGTCCACGACGAGGATCTTTGCTGTGCTCATGGGTTTCTTGACGCACCAATCGTTGAGTCGGTGAATTGGGTGAACTGGGACATCCAGGGGAAAAGGAACTCGACCATCAGGAACAGGGCGCCGGCAACCAGCACCAGCGAGGTGAGGACACGGAGCCAGAGCGGGCCGGGGAGATGACGGAAAATCCAGCCGTACATACCTAGCCTTCCCCCCGTGCGCGCGCCACCTGGTCTGCAATCTCGGCGGGCGGGCCTGCCGAGGCCGGCTGCCAGTGGTCCAGCACCGAATAGGCGATGATCCGTTCCTCCGAGCCGAAGCGGGGATTGCAGCTGGTCATGGTGAGAAGTCTTTCCGTGGGGCGTACTCCGGGCTGATTGGGCACGGGCAGGAGAACATCGGCTTCGCTCGGCAGGACAATCCGGTTGTTGCGGAAGACGTAGACGTAGTAACCGTCCCGCGTCTGGACATAGATCTTGTCCCCGGGCACCAGCGTGTGGATATTGTCCAGCACTGCGCCGTGCGTCTGCCGGTGGCCCGCCACGGCGAAATTACCCACGGCGCCGGGCATGGCGGTGTTGCCGTAATGGCCGAGGCCCAGGGTGTCCAGGACGTCGCCGCTGGTGCCTTCAACAATTGGCCGCGTGTAGTTCTCCCCGAACCGGGGGATGTAAATGATCCCGATGGTGCCGCCGTGCCCGGGAGCCTCGCCCACAACAGGCGCTCCATAGTCCTTCGGTCCGGCAGCCGGTGCGCCCCCCGTCGCAGCCGCCGTGGGCGCCGGGCCCACCGGTCCCCCCAGTTCGCGCGCGAAGTCCTTAACCGCGGCGCTCTGCTTGGCATCGGACTCAACATTGGTCCACCAGAGCTGCCAGGCGACAAACAAGAGCAGAACTACGCCGGCAGTGATCAGAAGCTCGCCGAAGATCTGGACGGCTTTCCGCAGGATTACGACGCCGGCGGACGGCTTGGCGGTGGCCGTCACCTTCTCCTGCACTACCACGCGATCTCCTCCAAGGCGGTTGCGGGGCACCAGCGCGGACTGAACTACAGCTAGAATTGGCTGCTAGTAAGACTTCAGACCTGACCAAGAGTGTGCAGACCGCCGGCAATCCCCTTCCAGCAGGATATCAAGCCGCGGTCCATCCTCTTGATTCAGCCGCCAAGGAGGACATGTGCCCGAGTCAAAGCCACGCAAGAAGACTTCCCGTCCGGCCGAGCCCGTTTCCACCCAGGCCTACAAGCCAAATCCCGTCTGGTTCAAGCCCGTCATGTTTGGCCTGATGATCATTGGTCTGCTGTGGATCATCACCTTCTACATCAGCGAGGGCCAGCTGCCCGTGCAGGCTTGGGAGTCCTGGAACATCCTGGCCGGGTTCGGCATTGCGATCATCGGGTTCCTGATGACCACGCGCTGGCGCTCCTGAACCGACGCGCATGACCGCAGAAGGCATCATCATCGGTGAGGATGGCCTGGCCCGTCCGGTGTGGGCATCCACGGACCCCCTTCTGCGCGAGTATTACGACACTGAGTGGGGCCTGCCCGTCCGGGACGAGCAGGGCCTCTACGAGCGCATCAGCCTCGAAGCTTTCCAGGCCGGCCTGTCCTGGGCCACCATCCTGCGCAAACGCCCGGCCTTCCGTACAGCCTTCGGCAACTTCCATCCCGAAACAGTGGGCGCCTTCACCGAGGCCGACGTCGAGCGCCTCCTTCAGGATCCCGGCATCGTCCGCAACCGCCTCAAGATCCGTGCCGCCATCACCAACGCCCGGGCCACCATTGCACTGCGGGACGAAGGCGGCCTCGTTGACTTTGTCTGGAACTTCCAGCCGGCGTCGACCCCTGCTCCCGTCACCTACGCCGACATACCCACGACGTCCCCTGAGTCCATCGCCCTGTCCAAGGCGCTGCGGAAGAAGGGCTTCGCCTTCGTGGGGCCCACCACCATGTTCGCGCTGATGGAAGCCATCGGCATGGTGGATACCCACCTCGTGGACAGCCACCGCCGGGGAACCTCGGGCGTCTGGACCTGACCGCATGCCACGCGGCTGCCCTCTGCCTGCCAGCCCAAAGAGGCCGGTCCACAGATGTTGGTAAAGATATCCACAGTGTTGATAACTGCGTCGATCCGGTCCGGAGGAAAGGCCCGATGCGCCCGGTTGGCGCCACCGGACGGCCGAAACTTGCATTTTCCAAGTTATTAACAGTTGTGGAAACGGCTGTGGAAAACCCCTGTTGTCAGCCTTTTTTCGGCCTCACAGGGTGCTGGCTGGTGATGGAAACGCGGTTGAACGCGTTCATGGCGATAGCCAGCCAGCTCACTGCAGAGTACTGCTCGTCGCTGAGGTGTTCCCGCGCGTAGGCCTCTTCCAGGTCGCGCGTGCGGGCGTCCGGAAGAACGGTGATGCTCTCCGCCAGGGTCAGGGCGGCACGTTCCTGGTCCGTAAAAACCTCTGTGTCCCGCCAGGCTGGCAGGACGGCCAGCCGCTGGGTGGTTTCGCCATCCTTGACGGCGTCGGCAACGTGCATGTCAAGGCAATAGGCGCAGCCGTTGATCTGGGATATGCGGACGTTGAGCAGTTCCATGAGCCTGGAGTCCAGGCCAGCCTCAAGCATCGCTTCCTTGGCCTTTAGCCCCAGCCCGTTCAGCGCCCGCCAGGCTGCCGGGTGGTGCTTGTCCAGGAAGATGTGGCTGTGGGTACTCACGTCGTTGCTCCTTGCTGATGCCCTCGTGGCTGTCAGTCCGAGATTACACGGGGACCATGTGCGCGGCCGTGGGTTATCCACTTAGCAACAGGCAACTACCCACAAGTTATCCACAGGTGGGGAAAACTTGTGGGGATTACCGGCTCGAATGCCTGCATCTAGGCGTTGTGGGGTGGTCGAAGGCCGGGACCAGACCTCTGCGAGTTATTAACAGTGTGCATAACCCTGTTGAAAGGGCGCCGGCAAAGCGGCTATGAGAGCCTCCGTATCGCCGTTTATGCCCAGAACACCCAGCAGCTGTGGAATGTGGGCGAAGTTGTCCACTTGCCCACACTCAAAGGCGGCAAAGTTATCCACAGGTGTGGACTAAGGCGTGCATATCGGCCAGAAACCGCGCCAGACCGCGGTTTCCAGCGCGCCCCTGCCGGTGACTTACAGCTGTGTAAGTTACCAACAGTGTGGAAAACCCCTGTGGAAAACCTACGGGACGTTCCGCCGCCTCCAAGCACAAAAATGCCCCCGCTTCGGAAAGCAGGGGCATTGCGGGGGGAGAGGGCAGGCAGGAGCTTCTAGGACGCCACGAGCACCCGGTACCAGGAAGCCACGACCAGCAGTGCCAGAACGAGCGCCAGGCCTCCGGCCTGGAGGACATGGCGCCGCGGGCTGCGGGGAACGTAGGCGATGGCGGCAGCACACAGGGCTCCGGTGATGAAGCCGCCCAGATGGGCCTGCCAGGCGATCTGCGGCACCATGAAGCCGATGACGCCATTGATCGCGATGAGGACCCAGAGCTGCTTCGTCTCACCGCCACGGTGGCGCTGCACCACGAGCATGGCGCCGAAGAGCCCGAAGATCGCGCCGGAAGCACCTACCACGCCCACAGGACCGCCCTCAGGCAGAATCGGTGTCAGGAGCAGGTATCCCACTGAGCCGCCGATGGCGGACAGCAGGTACACAGCAAGGAATCGGATCCGCCCCAGCAGCGGCTCGAGCGCTTGCCCGAAAATCCAGAGGGTGTACATGTTAAGCACGATGTGGAGCAGGAACCCCTGGGAGTGCAGAAAAGCCGACGTCACCATGCGCCACGGCTGGAACACCCCGTACTCAGGCGTGGCGAACACAGACGCGTAGGCGAGATTCCGGTACACCGCATCACCGGGAATGATCCACTGGAGAACAAACAGCAGTGCGCAGGCGGCGATGATCGCGAACGTCACTGCAGGCTTGCCGGACGCAACGGCACCGCCATAGACGGTCCGTGCTGTCGGCGTCGTACGCTTTGCTTCGTTGACGCAGTCAACGCACTGGAATCCGACGGCGGCCGCACGCTGGCACTCGGGGCATGCCGGCCGCCCGCAACGCTGGCAGCTGACATACGAGGGCCGGTCCGGGTGCCGGGGGCACACCGGGACCTGCGCGGACGGCTCCGCCGCCGGAGTTCCGTAGCTCATGTTGCTAGAGCTGCTCGATGTCGATGCTGTTGATGGTCACATCTTCAACCGGGCGGTCGCCCATGCCGGTGCGGACACCTTCAATGGCGTCCACAACCTTCTTGGATTCCTCATCCGCAACTTCACCGAAGATGCTGTGCTTGCCCTGCAGCCAGTCGGTGGGGATGGTGGTGATGAAGAACTGTGAACCGTTGGTGCCCTTGCCCATCTGGATGCCGGCGTTGGCCATGGCCAGCTTGTAGGGGGCGCTGAAGCTCAGTTCGGGATGGATCTCGTCGTCGAAGCGGTACCCCGGTCCGCCGGTGCCGCGGCCCAGCGGGTCGCCGGCCTGGATCATGAAGTCCTTGATGATGCGGTGGAAGATGGTGCCGTTGTAGAGCGGAGTGCCCGTCTTGTCCTCGCCGGTCTCCGGGTGAGTCCAGGCCTGCTCGCCAGTGGCCAGCCCGATGAAGTTCTTAACAGTCTTGGGCGCGTGGTTGCCGAAGAGGTTCACAACGATGTCGCCGAGGCTGGTGTGGATGGTCGCTTTTGCAGTTGCTGTGGCAGTCATAGCGCCATTCTTTCACGGCGGGTCAACGCGGACCGGAGCCGGAAAGACAGTTCCGCGCTCGGTGAAATCCACCGTGAATCCGCCGGAACGATAGCAGCCCAGCTATTCGTGCACGTAGGCTAACAACAGAACCGTCACATTAATCGGGAGGTAGTTGTGAAGAAATCGGATCGTATTGCCCGCGAACTGGAGTTGTCGGTCAGTTCCGCAGTGGAGAACGCAAAAGACCGCGTGGAAGCAGCTGTGGATTGGGCAGTTCCGCGCCTGCAGCATGGTCTCGACACCGCTTCCCCCAAGATCCAGGAGGGGCTGAAGGTGGCGGCCCACAACCTTGCCGATGGAGTCGCCACGGTCACGCCGCGGATCCAGGACGGTCTGGCGCACCTTGCCCCGAAGATCCACGACGCCGTGGAGGGAGCACCGCCCCGGCTGCACGAAGCACTGGACAGGGCCACGCCGGTTATTGCGAACGCCCGGGACCGCGTAGTTGTTGAATACCTCCCCCGGCTCTCCGACCAGATCGGCAGCGCTTCCGAAGTTGTCCACCGGACACTCGAGAGCACTCCCGCCCGTGTGGATGCCGTGGCCCAGAAACTCGGTGATGTTGGAATCATCCACGCCATCCAGGAACAGGCACATGTGGCCGGCGGTCACCTCAAGTCAGCCGCCAACGAGGCGAGCCGCGCAGTGACGGGCAAGACGCTCGTGGTGGAGCCGCAGAAGCCGAAGAAGCGCGGACTTCTTATCATCGGTGTGATCACCGCGGCAGTGGCCGCCGGCATCGCGGCATGGAAGGCATCAAAGCCGGTCGAGGATCCCTGGAAGACGCCCGCTCCCGTAACGCCCGCGCCGTCGACTCCGGAAACGACCACTCTGGCTGCCTCCGGCACCGGCGTTGGATCGGCCGCGGAGACGCCGGCTCCGGTTCCGGCCACCCCGGCCGGCGGTTCTGCCTCCGCACCGGCTGATACCCCGCTGGATGCAGCCTTCGCCCTGGCTGCCGAGGAGGAAACCGAAACTTCCGCTGACAAGGCGAAGCACGTTGCCGAGGATTCCGACGCCGGTGAAGCTGCCGCCGACGCCAAGCCCGCGGTGAACGAAGCCGACAAGAAGGCTTAGCCCAGCGGCCCGAAAGGGCTGTAGCAGGAGGGGTTCCGCTGCCGCGGGGCCCCTCTTGCTGTCTCTGCAGGAGTGTCTGCCCGCCTCCCTAAGTGACAGTCGAGTGCCGCCGGGATCGAAAGCATCGGTGCTAAGTTTGAGGTGATGTCACCCGATAGATCCGCAGAGGATGCCTTGACTGACACTGAGCCGCGCGTATCGATTGTTATCCCGGCCTACAACGAGGAAAGTGTCATCCGTCAGTGCCTCATCGCGGCGGTGTACCAGTCAGTTCCGGCGCACGAGATCATCGTGGTGGACAACATGTCCAAGGACCGTACGGCATCGATCGTCATGCAGATGCAGCAGGAATATCCGGAAAGCCCCATCATTCTGCTCCGGCAGGACCAGGAGCAGGGACTGATCCCCACCCGCAACTTCGGCCTGGACAGCGCCACCGGTGACATCCTCGGCCGGATTGATGCCGACTCGGTGGTTGAGCCGGACTGGGTGGAGCAAGTGCAGAAGGCCTTCGAGGACCTCTCCACTTCGGCCGCCACGGGGCCCGTGGTCTACTACGACATGCCGATGCGGCGCTTTGGGCTTAAGGCGGATGACAAGATGCGCCAGCTGATGCTGAAGCTGGCCAAGCACCAGTACCACTTCCTGTTCGGGTCCAACATGGCCCTGCGGCGGTCAGCGTGGGAGACCATCCGGGACGAAACCTGCCGGGATGAAAAGGACGAAATGCACGAGGACATCGACCTGTCCCTGCATCTGGCCGACCACGACCTCAAAGTCCAGTACTGGCCGCAGATGGTCTCCGGGATGTCTGCCCGGCGGCTCGAGGACTCACCCCGTGACTATCGGTATTACGTGACCCGCTTCGACCGCACCTACAAGGCCCACAATGTGAAGAAGATGGCCCTCAAGGCGCCGATGGTGGTGTTCTTCTCGGTCTACTTTCCCGCGAAGCTCCTCCGCGCTATCCACACCGTCAACACCAGCCAGCCGGTCCGCCGCGGCGGACAGTAGCCCGGCGCCGCCGGTCCGCCGCGGCGGACAGTAGCCCGGCGCCGTCAGTCTGCCCCCAGCTCCGCCAGCGGGCGTTCCTCCGGCGGCTTGCCCCGCCCGGCCCTGCCGTTCCCGCCTTTACCGTTGCGCTGTCCGGCCACCACGACGGCGAGACCCACCAGGATGAGCGCCAGCCCGGCGTATGTGCCGGCCGGCAGCGCCTCGTTCAGGAACACTGCAGCCAGCAACGCGGCACCAGGTATCTCAAGCAGGATGATCATGGACACCAGCAGCGGGCTCATGGTGGCCAGGAGATGGTTGAACGCCGTATGCCCCACGAGCTGGGCGCACACGGTGATGGCCAGAATCCCCAGCCAGCCGCCTGCGTCGAAGCCGGACAGCGGCTGGTTGGTGGAGACCGCCAGCACGGCCACCAGGGCAGCGCACATGCCGTAGCAGAGGGCCGTGTAGGTCCCCGTGGTCATGCTTTGGCGGGCCCGGCCTCCGGCCAGCGTGTAGATGCCTGCGAGGAGTCCGCCGGCCATGGCCAGGAGGTCGCCCAGCAGCGCGTCCGGGGAGGTGCCCATGTCGAAGCCGGTAATGGCCACCACGCCGCCGAAGGAGATGCCCAGGCCCACCAGGACCTGCCAGCGGTGCCGTACGCCGCGGAAGAGCTGAATGATGGCAATCCAGGCTGACTGCAGGCAGACGAGAGCCGTAGCAGCAGCAACGGAGGTCAGCTGCAGGGAAGTGATGAAGCAGGCGAAATGCAGCGCCAAGGCCACGGCCGCAACGAGCGACCAGCGGAATTCATGGCGGCCGATGCGGCTGAACTGGCGCGGTTCCCGGACCAGGGTGGGGGTGGCCATTACGGCCGCCGCGATGGCATTGCGCCAGAAGGCGATCGCGAGGGGAGTGACGGTGGTGGCGCCCAGCGTAGCGGCGATGAGCGGTCCCGACGAAGCCACGCCCAGGACTCCCAGGGCGGCAATGAAAAGGTTCACGCGTTCCACAGTAGTGGCCCCGCTGGTTCAGCCTGTCGGAGCCACGTCCCCGCTAAGGAACCAGGTACCCGTTAAAGCAAAAGGCCCCGGCCGTTTCCGACCGGGACCTTCCTCATGGTGGAGGCACGGGGACTCGAACCCCGAACCCCCTGCTTGCAAAGCAGGTGCGCTACCAATTGCGCCATGCCCCCATAAGAAGCAACCCGTCCATCATACCCTAGTCGCAGAGGCTGTCTGACCAGTCTCCGCACCGGGGATCCGGGCTATTCAACCTTGTCGGTTGATTCGCTCCAGACTGTTTTCCGGGCTTCGGATTCCTGCACCTTTTTCTTGTAGAAGAGAGCGCCTGCGACCGCCGCTGCAATGACCAGCAACTTCTTCACATGCACCCCGTTCCGGCATGATTCCTGGGAACCTTGCCTGACTTCGACTTGAACCTGTGCAGGTTCCGTGGGCGTACCAGGACTTGAACCTGGGACCTCTTCGTTATCAGCGAAGCGCTCTAACCGCCTGAGCTATACGCCCCGATGCCTCATCGGGCCGAGACATGACTCTACAGCACATCCCGGCCCGATCTCAAATCGAGGCATTCCAGCGGGGTTTTTCCGCGGAATTACAGGGTTTAATCGTCCGTCAGGGTCACGCCGATGCCGCCAACAAGGGTTGCCGAGATGTTGTACAGCACCGCCGACAGCATGGACAGTGCTGTGAGAAGTACCACATTCACGACGGCGATAATGGTGGCGAACGATGCGACCTGGCCGAGCGAAGCAACCTTCTTCAGTTCGAAGCCGCCGCCCTCGGAGCCGGCGAGCGTGCCGAGCAGGCTGTCCACCTGGTCAAAGATGCCCGTCAGGTCCAGAACCGTCCACAGCACGATGGCAGCCACCACCGTGACGATGCCCAGCGCGACCGAGAGCAGGAACGCCATTTTCAGGACGGACCAGGGGTCAACCTTGCTGACCAGGAGCCGGGCGCGGCGCACCTTGGCCTTGGGGGCCGGCTTGACCAGTCCCGGTGCACCCGGTGCAGTCTGGGCGCCCTGCGGGCGCTGTCCGGGGGCTGCAGGACGCTGGGCAGGTGCCGCCGGCCGCTGGCCCTGAGGACGCTGGCCTGCCGGCGCACCCTGCGGGCGCTGTCCTGCGGGTGCGGGACGCTGCCCCGGAAGGCCCGACGGCGCGGCCGGGCTCTGCTGGGGGCGCACCGGGGCATTCACCCGGGGAGCGGCTGCCGGCTGACGCATCCCGCCGGGAGCATTACTGTTCGGCTTGGGATATGAGTCGGAATTGCTCACTCGTTACCTCCGGTGTTGTCTTCGTTCGCCCCAGCATCGCCGGACGTTCCTTCTGCTTCATCGGCCAGTTCTGAACCCGCCTCTGCGGCTTCCTCGTCTGGTCCGGCATCTTCAGCCAACGTTACGTCATCAGCGGCGATAGCCAAGATTTCTGACGCAGTGGGTTCACCGGAGTGGTCGGCTTCGGACTCCCGCTCCGCGCTGGCCTCAACTTCCGCTTCGAGGCCCCGCTCCGTGTTGCGGGCCACCTCGATGATGCGGTCGTTCTTGTCGGGCTTCGCAAAGATGACGCCCATCGTGTCGCGGCCCTTGGCAGGGACGCCCGCCACGGACGAACGGACCACCTTGCCGCCGCCCATGACCACGAGGACCTCGTCTTCTTCCTGGACCACGAGGGCACCCACGAGGTCGCCGCGTTCCTCGGCGAGCTTGGCAACCTTGATGCCCAGGCCGCCGCGGCCCTGGAGCCGGTATTCCTCGACGGCGGTGCGCTTGGCGTAGCCGCCTTCGGTCACCACAAAAACGTAGGATCCCTCGGCCACCACGTTCATGGCGAGCAGTTCGTCGTCTTCACGGAACTTCATGCCCGTCACGCCGGAGGTGGCCCGGCCCATGGGGCGGAGCGCGTCATCGGTGGCGGTGAAGCGGATCGACTGGCCCTTGCGGGACACCAGCATCAGGTCATCCGTCTCGGAGACCAGCTGCGCGGAAACCAGTTCGTCCTCGTCCCGGAGGTTGATGGCAATGACGCCGGCGGACCGGTTGGTGTCGTAGTCCTCCAGCCGGGTCTTCTTGACCAGGCCGCGCTTGGTGGCCAGCACGAGGTACGGCGCCTGCTGGTAGTCGGTCAGGTCCAGAACCTGGGCGATGTGCTCATCCGGCTGGAAGGCCAGGAGGTTCGCCACATGCTGGCCCTTGGTGTCGCGGCCGCCCTCTGCGAGTTCGTAGGCCTTGGCCCGGTACACGCGCCCGAAGTTGGTGAAGAAGAGCAGCCAGTGGTGCGTGGTGGTGACGAAGAAGTGTTCCACGACGTCGTCGCCGCGGAGCTGGGCACCCTTGATGCCCTTGCCGCCGCGCTGCTGCGAGCGGTAGTTGTCGCTCCGCGTGCGCTTGACGTAGCCGCCGCGGGTGATGGTGACCACCACTTCCTCTTCGGGAATGAGGTCTTCCATGGACATGTCGCCGTCGTAGCCCATCAGGATCTGCGTCCGGCGGTCGTCCCCGTGCTTGGCCACGATCTCGGCGAGTTCCTCGCTGATGATCGAACGCTGGCGTTCCTCCGAGCCGAGGATCGCGTTGTACTCAGCGATCATGGCCTCGAGCTCGGCGTGGCGGTCCTGGATCTTCTGGCGTTCCAGGGCTGCGAGCCGGCGGAGCTGCATGTCCAGGATGGCGCGGGCCTGGATCTCGTCGATGTCCAGCAGCTCCATCAGCCCGTCGCGTGCTGCCTCCGTGGTGCTGGAAGCGCGGATCAGGGCGATGACCTCGTCCAGCATGTCCAGGGCCTTCAGGAGCGCACGCAGGATATGCGCTTCTTCCTCGGCCTTGCGCAGGCGGTACCGGGTGCGCCGGGCGATGACATCCAACTGGTGGGTGACCCAGTGCCGGATGAAGGCATCGAGACTGAGAGTACGCGGCACTCCGTCCACGATCGCCAGCATGTTCGCGCCGAAGTTCTCCTGCAGCTGGGTGTGCTTGTAGAGGTTGTTCAGCACCACCTTGGCGACGGCGTCCCGCTTCAGGACGATGACCAGGCGCTGGCCGGTACGGCCGGAGGTCTCATCGCGAAGGTCGGCGATGCCCTGGACCTTCCCGTCTTTGACCAGTTCGGCGATCTTGATGGCCAGGTTGTCCGGATTCGCCTGGTAGGGCAGCTCGGTGACGACGAGGCAGGTCCTGCCCTGCAGTTCCTCGACGTTGACCACGGCGCGCATGGTGATGGAACCGCGGCCGGTGCGGTAAGCGTCCTCGATGCCCTTGTGGCCCAGGATGGTGGCGCCGGTGGGGAAATCCGGTCCCTTGATGCGCTTCAGCAGTTCTTCCAGGAGCTGCTCGCGGCTGGCACCCGGGTTGGCCAGATACCACTGGACGCCGTCGGCCACCTCGCGGAGGTTGTGCGGCGGAATGTTGGTTGCCATGCCGACGGCGATGCCGGAGGACCCGTTGACCAGCAGGTTGGGGAACCGCGCCGGAAGGATGGTGGGTTCCTGGTTCTTGCCGTCGTAGTTGTCCTGGAAGTCGACGGTCTCCTCGTCGATGTCACGGACCATTTCCATGGCAAGCGGCGCCATCTTGGTTTCCGTGTACCGCGGGGCGGCGGCGCCGTCGTTGCCGGGCGAGCCGAAGTTGCCCTGGCCCAGCGCCAGCGGGTACCGCATAGTCCAGTCCTGGATCAGGCGCACCAGCGCATCGTAAATCGCCGTGTCACCGTGCGGGTGGTACTGGCCCATGACCTCTCCCACCACACGGGCGCACTTGTTGAAAGCACGGTCCGGGCGGTAGCCGCCGTCGAACATCGCGTACAGCACGCGGCGGTGGACGGGCTTGAGTCCGTCGCGGACGTCCGGGAGGGCACGGCCGACGATGACGGCCATGGCGTAGTCGAGGTAGGAGCGCTGCATCTCCGTTTGGAGGTCCACCTGCTCGACACGGTCGATCAGCAGATCGCCCTCCAGTACCGGCTCCGTGGCGTCCGGAGACTCGGCCGGGACCTCGGGTGTTTCGTCACTCATAGTCTGTAAATTCCGTTTCAGGTATATGTCGGTTCTGGAATATCAGGCGCGCGAAAACCGCTAGATATCGAGGAACCTGACGTCCTTGGCGTTCTGCTGGATGAAGTTGCGGCGCGATTCGACGTCCTCGCCCATCAGCACGGCGAAGATCTGGTCGGCGGCTGCTGCGTCCTCCATGGTCACCTGCAGGAGGGTGCGGCGGTCCGGGTCCATGGTGGTGTCCCAGAGCTCCGTGTAGTCCATCTCGCCCAGGCCCTTGTAGCGCTGGATGCCGTTTTCCTTCGGAATGCGGCGGCCTGCTGCCTGGCCGGAAACCAGGACCGCGTCACGCTCACGGTCGCTGAACACGTAGTCGTGCGGAGCGTTGGACCACTTGATCCGGTACAGCGGAGGCTGTGCCAGATACACATAGCCGTTCTCGATCAGCGGGCGCATGTAGCGGAACAGCAGGGTCATCAGCAGCGTGGTGATGTGCTGGCCGTCCACGTCGGCATCAGCCATCAGCACGATCTTGTGGTACCGCAGCTTGCTGAGGTCGAAGTCCTCGCCGATGCCTGTGCCGAACGCGGTAATCATGGACTGGACCTCGTTGTTGCCAAGTGCCTTGTCCAGGCGCGCCCGTTCCACGTTGAGGATCTTGCCGCGCAGTGGCAGGATGGCCTGCGTTTCCGGATTGCGTCCGCGCTTGGCCGATCCGCCTGCCGAGTCACCCTCCACCAGGTAGACCTCGCACTTCGAGGGATCCTTCGAGGAGCAGTCGGAGAGCTTGCCGGGCATGCCGAAGGACTCCAGGGGGCTCTTCCGGCGTGCATTGTCGCGGGCCTTGCGGGCAGCCATGCGTGCCTGGGCCGCGGAAATCGCCTTGCGGATCACGTCCCTGGCCGGGCCGGGGTTGCGTTCCAGCCAGTCGCCCAGCTGGTCGGTCACCACCCGCTGGACAAAGCCCTTGACCTCGGAGTTGCCCAGCTTGGTCTTGGTCTGGCCCTCGAACTGCGGTTCGGACAGCTTCACGGAGATAACGGCTGTCAGGCCTTCACGGATGTCGTCACCCGTGAGGTTCTCTTCCTTTTCCTTGATGATGCTCTTCTCCCGCGCATAGCGGTTGATGAGCGAGGTCATCGCGGCACGGAAGCCCTCTTCGTGGGTGCCGCCTTCGTGGGTGTTGATGGTGTTCGCGTAAGTGTGGACGCTTTCGGAGTAGGCCGTGGTCCACTGCAGTGCCATCTCGACGGCGATGTGCCGCTCGGTGTCCTCGGTTTCGAAGGCGATGACGTCCTCGTGGACCACGTCCACCTTCTTGCTCGAGTTCAGGTGCTTGACGTAGTCGAGCAGGCCCTCGTTGTACTGGTAGACCACGGTGCGGTGCTCGGCGAGGACCTCGCCCTCGGTCAGCACGCCGTCCAGGTCAAGGTCGCCGGCTTCGTCGGTGCCGGCAGCCGCCTGGCGCTCGTCGGTCAGGGTGATGCGCAGGCCCTTGTTGAGGAAGGCCATCTGCTGGAAGCGGGCGCGGAGCGTCTCGAAGTCGAATTCCACGGATTCGAAGATGCTCGGATCCGGGTAGAAGGTCTGGGTTGTTCCCGTGTCGGCGGTTTCCTCGCCCTTGACCAGCGCGCCCTGGGGCTTGCCGCCGTCGGCAAAGGACATCCGCCAGACGTGGCCCTGCCTGCGGACCTCGGTATTCACCCGGGTGGAGAGCGCGTTGACCACGGAGATGCCCACACCGTGGAGGCCACCGGACACGGCGTAGCCGCCGCCGCCGAACTTGCCGCCGGCGTGCAGGATGGTCATGACAACCTCGACCGTGGGCTTGCCCTCGGTGGGGTGGATGTCCACGGGGATGCCTCGGCCGTCGTCCGATACCTTTACGCCGCCGTCGGCCTGCAGCACAATCTCGATGTGGGTGCAGTAGCCGGCCAGGGCCTCGTCAACGGAGTTGTCCACCACTTCGTACACCAGGTGGTGCAGGCCGCGCAGTCCGGTAGAGCCGATGTACATGCCGGGCCGTTTCCGTACCGCCTCGAGGCCCTCAAGTACGGTAATGTCGCTGGCGCCGTACTCCCGGGGTGTGGCAGTCTCAGCCGGGTCGCCGGTGTTCCGGGCGTCCTCCGTTGCGGGCTCCACTGCCTCGATGTCTGCATTGTCGTTAGCCACAGGCGCTTTCGACTCCTCTATGTTCGATGATGGCCGGCCTCCGCCCTTTGCCGAAGCAAAAGGCATCCGCCAAAAGGCACGTCACTGGCGGCACCTGCTACCCGGTTGACCGCGGAACCGCTCCCGCGCAGAAAAAAGCGCGGGAAAACGGACTCAGTCAACGTTTCACCGGCGCCCAGTTATCTAGGGGAATTCTATCGTGAAACGTGGTTGATTCCCGCATTGGCGGGGCGTGGGCGCAGCGCAATGTGCCTCTGGCTGGCCATTGGCCCCGCCTGCAAGGCCCCAGCGGTCCCCGTTTTGGACTCCTATACGGCCGACGGCGGTTTGAGCGCCCTGCACGCCGTTTCCGCTTCGTTCACGGAAGGCGCAACCGGCGGTGCTATCCGTACGTGTCCCGGGGCCCCCGCCCGTTGACGGAACGGCCGCCCTTGCGCCAGTTCGGTGCGGCCGGGCCGAGCACCTGGATGCTGGTGACCACCCCGTCGCCGAGTTCGGTGCGGAACTTCTCGAGCAGGCTCATGCTGAGCAGCCGGAGCTGGGTGGCCCAGGCCGTGGAGTCGCACCGGACATGGAGGGTGGTGTCGGTAAAGCTTTCCGGCGTGCAGTGTGCATCGATTTCCGGTCCCACGAGGGCCGGCCACTCTGCCATGACCGAGCCCACGGCCACCGGAGAGGTCCAGCCACGCTCGGCGACCAGCCGGCCGACGACTTTGCCCAGCCCAAGGGGGTCGCGGCCCGTGGAGTGGAACTGGCTGAAGCCACGCGTTCCCTGTGCTGCGGTGCGGGGTTTTTGGTTGGCGCCTGTCGGCGCTGCTTTGCGGCGGACTTCACCGCGGGCGGCCGCCGCCTCCCGCATCCTGTTGAGCGCCGCCTGGGCAGCATCGATTTCGTCGGGATCCCGGCCCGGCTGCAGGCCGCCGTCCTTATCCCTGTTCATCGATTCCTCCCGGGATGACCTTCACCCGCCGGCCCGCCAGCTCGTCAGGAATATCGGCGTCGACGGCGGCTGTCACCAGGACCTGTTCGGCGCCGGCAACTATTGCGGCCAGTTTACGCCGCCGCTGGACATCGAGTTCGGCGAAAACGTCGTCCAGGATAAGGATCGGTGCGGAGCCGCCGGTGCGGGCGTCGTCGAGCATGACGTAGTAGGACGCCAGCCGGAGGGACAGGCACATGGACCAGGTTTCGCCGTGGGAGGCATAGCCCTTGGCCGGGGCCTGCCCAAGCACGAGGTCCAGTTCATCCCGGTGCGGGCCAACCAGTGAGATCCCCCGTTCGAGTTCCCTGCGGCGGGACGCCGCGAAGGCCTGGATATAGCGTTCGGCGAGCTCATCAACGGACAGCAAGCGGAGGTCCTCCGCGGAATTTCCCGGCGCCGAGGGTGATGTGGAAGCGCTGGCCGGCTCGCCGTCGTCGTCCATCATGTTCTGCAGGGTTGAGCGGTAGACCGCGTCCGCGGCCTTCGAACCGTCAGTGAGCTGGGCATACGCACTGTTCAGGTGCGGCCGGAGCCGCTCAACGAGTTCAAGCCTGGCGTGGAGCAGCTCAGCACCGGCGCGCGCCATGTGCTGGTCCCAGACATCGAGGGTGGCTTCATGGCCGGCGGTGAATTTGCCGGCGCGTGCCGACTTCAGCAGTGCGTTGCGCTGTTTGAGCACGCGGTCGTAGTCGCTGCGGGTTGCGGCATGCCGGGGAACCAGGCTCACCAGGAGCTCGTCAAGGAACCGGCGGCGGTTCGACGGATCCCCCTTGACCAGGGCCAGGTCCTCCGGAGCGAACAGGACGGTGTGGCAGATGCCCAGCAGGTCGCGCGCACGGACGGGGTTGCTGCGGTTGATGCGTCCGCGGTTGGCCCGGCCGCCGTTGATTTCCAGCTCCAGGATGGTGGACTGTTCGCCGCGTACCAGCTTTGCCCGGATCAGCGCCCGTTCGGTTCCGAAGCGGAGCAAAGGGCCGTCGGTGCTGACCCGGTGCGAGCTGAGCGTGGCCAGGTAGCCGATGGCCTCCATCAGGTTGGTCTTGCCGATTCCGTTGGAGCCGACCAGGACCGTGACGCCCGGTTCAAACCGGAGATCCACCTGGGCGTAGCTGCGGAAATCGGTCAGGGACAGGTGTTCTAGGTACACGCGGTGTTCAAAGCCCCCAGCGGGATCACTTGGCCGGACGGGTGGCGTGCCCGCCGAACTGGTGCCGGAGGGCAGACACCATCTTCATCGCCGGGGAGCTGTCCTCGCGGGACTCAAAGCGGGCGAACAGCGCGGCCGTGATCGCCGGTGCGGGAATGGCGTTGGCAATAGCTTCTTCCACAGTCCACCTGCCTTCGCCCGAGTCCTCGACGTAGTCGTCGATGTTCTGCAGTCCCGGATCCTCTTCCAGTGCCTTGACCAGCAGGTCGAGCAGCCAGGACCGGACCACCGTGCCCTTTTGCCAGGCGCGGAACGTGCCGGGAAGATCGCTGATGATGTCCTTGGAAGCGAGGAGCTGGTAGCCCTCGGCGTAGGCCTGCATGAGGCCGTACTCGATGCCGTTGTGCACCATCTTGGCGTAGTGGCCTGCGCCCACCCCGCCCACGTGGACGAAGCTGTCCTCGCGGTCGCCTTCGGGACGGAGTGCGTCAAAGACGGGAAGCGCGCGTTCGATGTCCG
Organism: Arthrobacter sp. NPDC057009; assembly: GCF_042673905.1. NCBI lineage: Bacteria > Bacillati > Actinomycetota > Actinomycetes > Micrococcales > Micrococcaceae > Arthrobacter > Arthrobacter sp. NPDC057009. The sequence continues at coordinate 65,877 of NZ_JBHUSB010000008.1, read as the reverse complement.
CGGGGTCGCCTCCGGCCATGAGGCCGTAGCCGTTCTGCAGGCCCCAGACTCCGCCGGAGACGCCGCAGTCGGCGAAGCGGATTCCCTTTTCGGCCAGAACTGCGGCGTGCTTCTGGTCCTCGGTGAAGCGGGAGTTTCCGCCGTCGATCACCATGTCGCCCGGCTGCAGCTTTGTACCGAGCTCGGTGATGACGGCGTCGGTGATTTCTCCGGCCGGAACCATGACCCAGATGAGGCGTGGCGCAGGAAGGGCGGCGATGAGCTCATCCGTGGAGGTCACATCGGTAACCTCCGGGTTGCGGTCGAAGCCGGTGACCTCGATCCCGCCGTTGCGCAGCCGTTCGCGCATGTTGAAACCCATTTTTCCAAGGCCGATCAGTCCGATATGCATGGTGGAACTCTTTCCTGCGAGGGTGGCGGTTTGGGCCCACGCCGCCAGGGTTCCCTGGCCGAGCTTGCGAGGCGAGGGTGGCGGTGGGGATTAGTTGGGCAGGCGCACCGGCATGACGAGGTAGCGGTAGTCGTCCTGGTCTTCGCCGTCGACATCGTTCTGCGCGGTGATCATGGCAGGCTTCGGTGCAGTGGTGAAGGAGAAGCGCACAAACTTGGTTTCAATCACGCTGAGGCCTTCAACCAGGTAGTGCGGGTTGAACGCAACCGTGATGTCGTCGCCGGAGAGCTGGGCCTCGAGCTCTTCGGAGGCCTGGGCGTCCTCGCCAGTGCCGGCGTCGAGGTGCAGTTGGCCCTGGGTGAACGCGAGCCGGACCGGGGTGTTGCGTTCCGCCACCAGGGAGACACGGCGGACGGCCTCCACAAGGTCCTGGGTCTGCACAGTGGCGTGAATCGGGGTGGAATCCGGGAACAGCGAGCGGATCTTGGGGTAGTCGCCGTCGACCAGCAGTGATGTGGTGGTGCGGCCGCCGCTTTCGAAGCCGATCAGCCGGCTTTCGTCGTCGGCGATGGCCAGGTTGATGTCACCGCTGCCGCCCAAAGTTTTGGCAACTTCGTTGAGTGTCTTGGCCTTGACCAGGGCACTGGTGGAGATCCCGGGGGTGACCGGCTTCCACGGAACTTCCCGCATGGCGAGCCGGTATCGGTCAGTGGCCAGAAGGGTGATGAGGTCGTCCTCGATTTCCATCCGTACACCGGTGAGGATGGGAAGGGTGTCGTCCTTGCTGGCCGCGATGATCACCTGGGACACAGCCTGGGCAAATGCATCGCCGGCGACAGTTCCGGTGATGGTGGGCAGCGCAGGCAGTGGCGGATACTCGGCCTCGGGCATGGTGGCGAGGTGGAAGCTGCTTCGGCGGCAGGTGAGGGTCACTTTGTTGCCGTCGGTTTCGATGTCCACCGGTGCTGAGGGCAGGCTGCGGCAAATGTCGGCCAGGAGCCGGCCGGAGACCAGGATGGTGCCTTCGTCCCGGATGTCGGCGGGGATCTCAAGCCTTGCTGAGGTCTCGTAGTCAAAGCTGGACAGGCTGACGGTCCCGGATTCGGCCTTGAGAAGGAGGCCGGAGAGCACCGGTACGGGCGGCCGCGGAGACAACGACCGGGCTGTCCATGTGACGGCTTCTGCCAGGACGTCCCGTTCGACTCTGAACTTCACGGAAGGGTGCCGCCTTTCATTGCTGCTGCCATTTTCTGAACGGGAGCTCGCCAAGAGCCCACAGGACGTTGTCCCCCGGGTCCCGGAACCTGCATGGTCTGCGCATGGCCGACCGCAAACAGACCCAGGGATGGGAGCGCTGCAGACAGCTTAGCCGGAACAACAAGGATTTCCCCATCCCCACCGGTGATGCCGGCTCTGCCGGCGGTGAGGTTGCCGGTGCTTGGAGCGGTGCGGTGGATGTCCGGGAACGAGGTTGTTGTTTGAGGGATTTCAATTTTTTGGGATTAGTAGTGTTAATAACTGCTGTGGAAACTGTGGATAACCCCGGTTTCCGGCTCGGATCCGCGGTTAAGCCCTGTTCATGGGCTGTGGGTTCGGCCTGTTTTAAACAGGCTGTGGATGGGGACAAGATTTTTGGCCTGTTTCGGTGATCCACAGACGGCTTAAGGGTTTTAAGCCCATTAACCGCGGTTGTCCCCTTAACTGTCCACAGGGTTATCCACACGCGCCTGTTAATAAGGTTAAGAACCTTGGATCAGGAGTCGCGCTGCTGCTGCTTTATCCGGTTGGTGAGCTCGGTGACCTGGTTGTAAATCACACGACGTTCCGCCATGAGTTCACGGATCTTGCGGTCTGCGTGGATCACGGTGGTGTGGTCGCGGCCGCCGAGTTCCTGGCCGATCTTGGGAAGCGACATGTCCGTCAGCTCACGGCAGAGGTACATGGCGATCTGCCGGGCGGTCACCAGCGTGCGGGTCCGGGACTTGCTGCAGAGCTCCTCCATGCTGAGCTTGAAGTAGTCCGCGGTCTGCTGCAGGATCTGGCTCGACGTGATTTCCTGGGCGCCGTCGTCGGTGATGAGGTCCTTGAGCACCATCTCCGCGAGGGCCACGTCCACCGGCTGGCGGTTGAGGCTGGCGAACGCGGTGACGCGGATGAGCGCGCCTTCGAGTTCGCGGATGTTGCTGGCGATCTTGGAAGCGATGTACTCCAGTGCGTCGTCCGGGGCGGAGAGCCCTTCGCTGAGGGCCTTCTTCCGGAGGATGGCGATGCGGGTTTCCAGTTCGGGCGGCTGGATGTCCGTCAGCAGGCCCCACTCGAAGCGCGACTTCATCCGGTCCTCGAAGCCTGCCAGCAGCTTGGGCGGCTGGTCCGAGGTGATGACCACCTGCTTGTTGTTGTTGTGCAGCGAGTTGAACGTGTGGAAGAACTCCTCCAGGGTCCGGTCCTTGCCGGCCAGGAACTGGATGTCGTCGATCAGCAGGACATCCACGTTGCGGTACGTCGTTTTGAAGCTGGCGCCTTCGTCGTCGCGGATCGAGTTGATGAAGTCGTTGGTGAATTCCTCGGAGTTGACGTACCGGACGCGGATGCCGCTGTAGAGGCGCCTGGCGTAGTGGCCGATGGCGTGCAGCAGGTGGGTTTTGCCAAGACCTGAGTCGCCGTAGATGAACAGCGGGTTGTAGGCCTTCGCGGGGGCTTCTGCCACAGCGACGGCTGCGGCATGGGCGAACCGGTTGGATGAGCCGATCACGAAGGTATCGAAAACGTACTTGGGATTGAGCCGGCCGAATTCATGCGAGGTGCTCGGCAGCATGGGCTGCGGCTTCTGCTCGATGGACGGGTCGTTGGCGAGGGAAAGCTCGACGGCGGGTTCGGGCTCCTCATGGATGGGCACCAGATCCGTGTCGACGTCGATCGCGCAGCGGATGTCGTCCGAGAAGACATTGCGGAGCGCATCGTCGAGGGCGTCCTTTACCTGGGTCTGCAGCACTTCCCGGGTCAGCTCGTTGGGGACAGCTACCAGAAGGGTGGAACCGATGAGGCCCTGGGCCTGCGCGAGGATGACAAAGCCGCGTTGACGGGGCGAAACGCGATCGTCCTGTTCGAGAAGGTTCACCACGCGCCGCCAGGAACTTCCGACAGTGTTGGCGTGGTTGGCTTCGTCTACTGTCATCAAATTTGGTTCCTCAAAGCTTGCTGCCTGCATTACATGCAGCCGCAAGTCTGGAACCAGGGTGCTGGCCCGGCTTAATCCACAGGGTTATGCACAGTCCGTGGATAATCGGCTACTGAGACACTCTAGGGGATGAAAAGCCTAGAAGATAGCTGGGAAGTGCCTTGTGGATAATTACACCGTTGTGGTTCGAAAACGGCGGTTGTGAGCCGCTTCATCCACAGGTTCTGCGCCTTGTTAGCCACAGCTGGGGAAACACGCCGGGCGGCCTGCTGGTTTGACTACCGACGGCGCTTTGCCCTACCGTTGTGGAGTCCTTTGTGCCTGCTTTCTGACCCCATTTTGGAGTTCCGGACACTTCGTGTGCCCGGCAAATCCGGGGGAAGCATGCACATACAAAACTTAGCGTCGGCCAGTTCTTCCCCTTACTGATCGGGTGGGCGCACCTTTGATCCACTGGAGTAACTAACGTGAGCAAGCGGACTTTTCAGCCGAATAACCGCCGTCGGGCCAAGAAGCACGGCTTCCGCCTTCGTATGCGCACCCGTGCCGGCCGCGCCATCCTGGCCGCCCGCCGTGGCAAGGGCCGCACCGAACTGTCGGCGTAAATACTGACTTGTCGGTTTTCTTCCTTCTGCGAGATTAGCGGTGCTTGCCACCCGGAACCGCCTGAGGACTTCTACCGATTTTTCAACAACTGTACGTTCCGGCGTCCGCAATGGACGCCGGAACGTAGTGTTATATACGGCAACTATTGGACCCGATGAGCCCAGCCGCATCGGCTTCATCGTTTCCAAAGCTGTCGGGAACGCTGTTGCGAGGAACCTCGTTAAGAGGAGACTTAGAGAAGCCGGCGCTGTCTCGCTGCGCGAGTACGGCACCGGATTCGCTATTGTGGTGCGTGCTTTGCCCGCTTCCGCAACAGCCAGCTGGGATGAACTCCTGGCGGACTACAACGCCGCCTTGGAAAACACCATGAGGCGGCTGGCTGGCCGCCTTCCGGCGGTGACCGGAAAACGGCCGGCTGGAACGCAAACGGACGCAACGACACAGGAAGGGACACAGCGTGCTTGACCCGACTGCCGCCGTCGTCCGTTCCTTCAAGTCCGCAGCAGCGGCCGTGGGCAGCTTCATCTGGAACCTGCCCCGCAACATCCTTATTCTTCTGCTCCTGGCGTATCGCAAGGTGGTTTCGCCCTTGTACGGCCAGGTCTGCCGCTTCTTTCCCTCGTGCTCGGCCTATGCGCTTGAAGCAGTTACCGTCCACGGCGCTGTCAAGGGCAGCTGGCTGGCGGCCCGGCGCCTGGCGGGCTGCCACCCGTGGAACGCCGGCGGCGTGGACCATGTCCCCGCCGGCCACCGGGAATGGCCTGAAAACCAGACCCCAAGAATTGTTGTGCTGAATAACCCGGACAAGTACCTGGCTGCTCAGACTGATGGAGAAGGCCGCGCTGCGGCCTGACGAATAGGGATATCGTATGGACTTCTTTGAAACAATCATGTTTCCGTTCAAATGGCTTGTGTCCATCATCATGGTGGGCTTCCATGAGGGCCTGAGTGCCATTGGCATGCCTGAGGCCTCCGGCTGGACCTGGACGCTGTCCATCATTGGTCTGGTGCTGGTCATCCGGGCGGCCCTCATTCCCGTCTTCGTCAAGCAGATCAAGGCACAGCGCGGCATGCAGCTGCTGCAGCCTGACCTGAAGAAGCTCCAGGACAAGTACAAGGGCAAGACCGACCAGCTGTCCCGCCAGGCCATGGCGCAGGAACAGATGGCGATGTACAAGAAGCACGGCACCAACCCGTTCTCGGCCTGCCTGCCCATGCTGATTCAGATGCCGTTCTTCTTCGCACTCTTTACCGTTCTTTCCGGTATCAGCACCGCTCGCGACAAGGGTGAGGGCATCGGTGCGCTGAGCCACCAGCAGGTGACCCAGTTCGACGAATCCACCATCTTCGGGGCCACGCTGTCCGCATCCCTGCTGCACGGCGGCGAAGGCAACCTTACGGCTGTATGGATCCTCTCGATCATCATGATCCTGGCCATGACGGCCTCGCAGTTCATCACGCAGAAGCAGATCATGGCGAAGAACATGTCCGAAGAGGCCATGGCCAGCCCGTTCATGCGCCAGCAGAAGATGATGCTGTACATCCTGCCCATCGTCTTCGGTGTGGGCGGCATCAACTTCCCCATCGGTGTCCTGATCTACTGGACCACCACCAACCTGTGGACCATGGGCCAGCAGTTCTTTGTCATCCGCCGCATGCCGACGCCGGGATCGCCGGCCGCCAAGGCCCTCGCCGAGCGCCGTGCCGCCAAGGGCCTTCCGGCCCTTCCCGTCCTGGGAGGCAAGAAGGCCGACGCCGAAGCGGAAGCAGCTGCCGCCGCTGCGGTTGCGCAGGCCCGGACGCAGCGCATCCAGCCACAACGTAAGAACAGGAAGAAGAAGTAATGTCTGTTGAGAGCTCTGAACACGCACTTTCCGCTGACCCCGGCGAAGACCAGGATTCTGTTGCCGGTACCGTGAATGCGGGCAAGGGCACGTCGGCAAGCCGCCTGGAAGAGGAAGGCGATGTAGCCGCCGACTACCTTGAGGAACTGCTCGACATCGCCGACATCGACGGCGACATTGACATTGAGGTCCGCAACGGACGCACCTACATCTCTATTGTGACCGAGGAAGAGTCCGCCGGGCTTGAGAGCCTCGTGGGGCGCGACGGCGAGGTACTGGAGGCCCTTCAGGAACTCACCCGCCTGTCCGTTCTGTCCGCGACTGAGAACCGCTCCCGGCTGGTGCTCGACATCAACGGCTACCGGAAGGAGCGCGCGGGCCACCTGCAGAAGATCGCCGAGGACGCTGTCGCTACCGTCAAGGAGACCGGTGAGGCCGTCGCACTGGAGCCCATGAGCGCCTACGAGCGGAAGATCGTTCACGACGCCGTCGCCGACCTCGGTTTCGTCAGCGAGTCTGAGGGCGAGGGTGCAGGCCGGCACATCGTCGTTTCGGCCGACTGAACCGTTGGCTGACCTACTGATGGTTGAGATCACGGCAGCAGAGCGCCAGGCGGCGGAGAAGATTTTCGGCGACCGCCTGGACCTTGCTGAACGGTACGTAGAACACCTGGCGACGTCCGGGACCGAGCGCGGACTCATCGGTCCGCGGGAGATCCCGAGGCTCTGGGGACGGCATGTCCTGAACTGCGCGGTCATCGAAAGTGAGATCCCGCAGGGCAGCCACGTGGCCGACGTCGGAAGCGGAGCCGGCCTGCCGGGCCTTTGCCTGGCCATTGCACGCCCCGACCTCGAACTGACCCTCATCGAGCCCCTGGAACGCCGGGTGATCTGGCTGCAGGAAGTGGTTGACGATCTCGGTCTGAGCAACGTCACCATCATGCGCACGCGAGCCGAACTCGCCGTCGGCATGGTCACAGCCGACGTCGTGACCGCCCGGGCCGTGTCCGCGCTGAGCAATCTTGCCGGCCTGACCATTCCACTGCTCGGCGGCGAGGGTGAAGTTGTTGCCATCAAGGGCCGCAGCGCCGCCGAGGAGATCGAGAAGGCCGCCAAGGTCATCCGCAAGCTTGGCGGCGTGAAGACCTCGGTTGTCACCGCTGGCCAGAACCTGCTCGAGGAACCCACCACTGTGGTTCGGATCGTAGTTAAGAAGACCCAAAAGAGCGCCTAGCCCCGCAAGGTGCCGCGGGTCCTTAGGGTGTAGCGGTTAGGCTAGAGAACGGCAGTGAAAGCCGAACGAGAGTGAGTGTGTCCCAGTGACGAGTAGCGAAACCTCCACGCAGCGGATTCCCCCGTTCGTGTCCCTGGGGTCGGCGCGTTCCTTCGGCGTATCGCCGGTCGCTACGACGGTAAGTCAACTTAACCCGGTTGCTGGAACCAGCACTCCGAAAGTTTCACGTGAAACCGCAGGTCGCGGCAATGTCCTGGACACGCTGGATGACTCCAGCCCCATCGCCCGCGAGCTCGCCCATGAGAACCGTCGGCGTGAGCGGCTGCTGGGCCGCAACCTGCCAAAACCGGAGAAGACACGGATTTTCACGGTTTCAAACCAAAAGGGTGGCGTGGGGAAAACCACTACCACCGTCAACATCGCTGCCGCGCTTGCCGCAGCCGGCCTGAACGTCCTGGTCATCGACATTGACCCGCAGGGCAACGCCTCCACTGCGCTCGGCATCGAACACCACGCCGACGTCGACAGCATCTATGACGTCCTGATCAACGACGTGGCCCTCGAGGATGTGGTGGCACAGTGCCCGGACATCAGCAACCTCATTTGCGCCCCGGCCACCATCCACCTGGCCGGCGCCGAGATCGAACTGGTTTCGCTCGTGGCGCGCGAGCAGCGTCTCCGCCGTGCCATCGACGTCTACGCCAAAGCCCGGGCGAAGAAGGGCGAACAGCGGCTGGACTACATCTTCATTGACTGCCCGCCCAGCCTGGGACTGCTGACCGTCAATGCCTTCTGTGCAGCCGGCGAGGTGCTTATTCCCATCCAGTGCGAGTACTACGCCCTCGAGGGACTGAGCCAGCTGCTGAAGAACATTGAGATGATCCAGAAACACCTCAATGCTGAACTGGAAGTTTCGACGATTCTCCTGACCATGTACGACGGGCGCACCAACCTGGCCGCCCAGGTCGCAGCTGAAGTCCGGCAGCACTTCCCGAACCAGGTCCTTGACGCTGTCGTACCCCGCTCCGTGCGGATCTCCGAAGCGCCGAGCTACCAGCAGACGGTCATGACCTACGACCCATCCTCCAGCGGCGCGTTGTCCTACCTGGAAGCCGCAGCGGAAATCGCTGAGCGTTAGAATTTTCCAAACACTGCAACAGCCGGAGCCCGGCATAGCCGGGCTCTTCCGATGGAGGGAATCATCCATGAGCGATAAGCGACGCGGGCTCGGTCGCGGTCTTGGCGCACTCATTCCAAGTTCCGCTTCCGCAGGCGCTTCGGGTAACGGAGCAGCTCCGTCGCGCCCTGTGGATCTCTTCTTCCCGGAGGCGCGGAAGACAGCTGAACCCATTCCGGCCGCTGAGCCGGACAAGTCCGTTCTCGGCGATGTGCCCGCTGCCCGGTCCGGCCGTAAGGCTTCGGCCGAGGTTCCTGCCGAAGCTGGTCCGGAGGCAGACGGCGCGTCAGATGGCGTGAAGTCATCCTCTGCCAAGTCCACGGCCGGCAAGTCCCAGGCTTCCAAGGCTGGCCCTGCCAAGTCTGCGGCTGACGATGCGGAGAACGCCGACGTCGATCTTCCGGACACATCCGGTCCGGCTGAGCCCACGACTGATGGTGCTTCTGGCGATTCAGCTGCCGCCGGACGTAAGGCAGGGTCAGCTGCTGTCTTGGACAATGACGTCGATCTCGTCGAGGTCCCGGGTGTCCGTTTTGCTGAGATTCCGGTTACGGACATCCATCCGAACCGTAAACAGCCGCGTACCGTCTTCGATGAGGACGACATGGCAGAGCTCGTGCACTCGGTCCGCGAAATAGGCGTCCTCCAGCCAATTGTGGTACGTACTTCCACCGAAAAAGGTGGAGAACCATATGAACTTGTGATGGGCGAGCGTCGGTGGCGTGCAGTACAGGCAGCCGGACTCTCCACGATCCCGGCGATTGTCCGTGACACCACCGATGACGACCTGCTCCGCGACGCACTTCTCGAGAACCTCCACCGCAGCCAGCTCAATCCGCTCGAAGAAGCTGCGGCGTATCAGCAGCTGCTCGAGGACTTTGGTACTACGCACGAGCAGCTGGCAGATCGTATCGGCCGCTCCCGCCCTCAGGTGTCCAACACACTCCGCCTGTTGAAGCTGCCTCCGCTGGTGCAGCGCCGGGTCGCCGCCAACGTACTTTCGGCTGGCCACGCCCGCGCGCTTCTCTCGCTCCCCGATGCGGCGTCCATGGAGCGACTGGCCCAGAAGATTGTGGCTGAGGGCATGTCTGTTCGTGCCACGGAGGAAGCGGTCACGTTGCACCGTGAGCCGGCGACGCCGGCGAAGAACAACATTCCCCGTCCGGGGGCGCGTCACGAACGGCTGGACTACCTGGCCTCCTCGCTCTCGGACAGGCTCGACACGAACGTGAAGATCTCGCTGGGTGCACGCAAGGGACGCGTAAGCATCGAATTTGCCAGCGTCGAGGACTTGAACCGCATCATGGATGTCCTCGCGCCAGGTTCAGACAACTAAACCATAATTTAAAGAAGGGCCCGTTCCGTCGAACGGGCTCTTTTCGGTTTATATGGGAATCCGCCGCTTTTGCGCGTCGCTGCGCTTCTTCAGAGATGGGACTGTCCATTACCCCGCGACAGATAGAAGTGCCCAGTGTGGGGCTGATGGGACTTCAGTGATTACCGGCTTCGGCCCATACGGAGCCTCCTGTCGCCCTACTGGGTTTGTCGTGCGGCTGTTGGCCACAGCTGCCGTGACAAGGCACGGGAGCTGGCAGCGTCCCCTCGAACATCCAGGCGTATGAGGAGTCTTGCTTTCGAATCTTTTCCGTGAACTGAGAATTTCGGGTGATGCCGGTTCTTTGCAACGGCCTTGTATTGGGGGCGGGACATCCTTTTGGTCTTAGGCCGCGTCCTGGGTTGAGGTCTCTGCGGTCTGCACTTCTCCTCGCTGTGCGCGCAGTCAGGGGCCCTTCGGCGACCTGCTTCTATGCTCTGGCTACTTGTGAACCTATGGGAGATACGGGACGAGCATTGCTGGTCCTTCCGGTGTGCTGGGTGATGCTCGACTAGGCAATGGGCTTCCCCAACGCGTGTTTCACGTGAAACGATCGCCTACAGCCCCGCTGCGGCCTTGACGATCAGCGAAGCTCTGCTTTCCCGTTAGCTGGAAGAAACGGAGTCCCAAACCCGGAACCACTGAAGCATTCGACTTGGTTTTTGCTGTGTTGGTGCCTGAGCGTCGAAGCAGGTTCGCGGTGCGCGCGTCTGCCTCATCAGGGACCGGACGCGCGGGCATGACTGCTCTTCTTCGTGGCCTGTTGCCAAGGTTCGTGCTGGTGATATGCCGTTGGCTCGTTTTAGTCGCCTGCTTCTTGGGATAGTTGGGGATCAAACCGGAGGGCAAATGAGGTGCTGTCCTTCTGGCTCTGCGTAGGCTGCCTGGTTTCGTCAGATATAGTTGTCGCGCGGAAGCGCCGGCGCGTTTCACGTGAAACGTCTTGGCTGACTGCTGTTGGTTCGCGGCGCAAGCACGTGCGGTCGGGGCAGTCGCAGTTTCACGTGAAACCTAGGGGCCGAACCGGTTGTGGCCAACGCTGCTGGCCTAGGCTGACGGTGCAGGTCCAAAGCCACCCGCCCGTCTGCTAGAAGCTATCTAAGGTTCCTGTGTCTTGCGCCCTAGTCAACCTACTGGATCTTGTTGGAGGACCCCACAGCTGACGGATCAACGCAATGAGCAAATGCGATCAAAGCGCCCGTTTGTGCCACGACGACGCCGTATGGGGGCAGGGTGCGCAATGTCGCACTACGCGGGTGCGCGGATATTCCCCCGTTCGTGAAAGTGGTCGCCAGTGCCTATCGCTGCGTGGGCCATTGAAGATACAGAACTAGTGCGCCAGGCGCTCCGAGCCCAGACGACGTATCGGTTCTGGAATGATTCTGATCCTCCCTGTTGAGCACGCGGCCTGCTGCGCGATGGGGTGAAATCTTCTAGATAGCGGAATCTCGCACCCCTACCCGTACGGCCCCCGTAGAGGTCTCACGGTGCGTACGGCTGCTCAAAATCTCCAGGTGTATCATCGCCACTTAGGACGAAACATTAGGACGATGTCGATGGGGCGGAATAGAGATCCCTTGTTGCGCGGAGCCCCAAAAGAACCACAACCGAACCAGCGGGAGTAACTAGCGTCCCGAGACACGGTTTCACGGGAAACCGTGTCTCTACCCATGGTGAGGCGCCAGCGACACCAACTGGACCTTCGGCGGGGGCGATCGAGTGACGACGCTATGCTGCTCGTCATTCGCGCCGACTCCTGACGAGCCTCTGTGCGGCCCTCCCAATGGCCGATGGAACAGCGAACGACTAGGAGGTACTAATCTAAAGAACGGAAAGAGTCGGAAAGTTCACGGAAGGTTCTGGGCTCAGCGATAGCCGAGATGGCTCCGACGTTATGGGGCCCTTCCGGAACATGGCGGGGCGCTCAAGGCTATTTTGTCCCCTAGCACTAGCCGCTTAGGGAAGACGACTCCCTCGTTGGAGTGCAGCCCACCTTCGCCCTCTATCGCCGCTACAACTGGAGCGCCGGGAAGTTGTGTGTCCGGACTCCGGCGCCTGTGGACGATGGTCGGTGGTAGGACAATTTTGGATGGCCGCTGCCGGTGCTATCCGTTTTCCAGCGTAGAGGTTGCCGGCCTTTAGGACCTTCTTGACTCTGCGCTGCTTTTCGTGTCCCTGACCAGCGTCAGCTAAGGGAACGCCCCAGCCGACGCTCGTCCCCTGCTGGGCTCTTAGTTTCACGTGAAACGCGGAGCGACTTCCCGCCTTGGGTATCCGGGGGCGTACCGGCCCGAGGGCACGGAGTCGATAGCATGAGCTTTCCCCGCAGGCAGCCGAGTGGCCGCTCCCCTGGTCTCGGCGCCTTCGTCGCAGCTCCCCTGTTCTCGGCGGTACTCGTGCCTCGGTAGGGTCCCCGGCAGTATCCCCATTACACCTAAGTCGGCAGTGCAATCACGTCTTCGCTGATACAGGCGCATCGACGTGCACGTACAGTGCACCCGTTGGAGGATCTGCATTTATTACTGGCTTCCTTCCCCAACCGCAGGAAATATGCGTCGCATTTCTTCCCCCTGTCGATGTGGCTGCACTGATCACTCCTTGCTAGCCCGGAGTAGGAGAGGGGGAAGCTATCGCTTTATCGATCGGGAAGCGCTGTGCGTGCACCCCTTGGTACCTGCAAGCTCGCCTGCTGGGGGTGTTGAAAGGGCCCAAGTTCGCCTGCTGGTGATGTTGAAAAGGCAGTGGATAACCCTGTGGATAACTCTGTGGGTAAACATGGGGGTATCCGGCTCTTGTTGCCTCGTGAGTCCGACCGCGACGGGACCGTGGCGGCCCGAGCGAGAAGAGGCCGCTGCCGACAGCAGCTTCCTGTTTCACGTGAAACTACGCGGCCTACTGGGAGCCGCGACTTTTGCGCCTTTAAGACGTGAGAAGTGCGCGCAAAATCTAGCGATTGCGGTTAAACACGGGTGACATTAAGCACAGAGTGTGCGCCCCTCGGCGCGCCTCCCCGGGTGCAAGGTCGGAGGCGCAGTTTCGCTCCTGGCGCTAGGATAGAAGATGCCACACATATTTCTGTCTGAGACGTAGTCGACAGAGTCCCCAAGGCCCTGCTTAGCCTGTGGATAACGCTGTGGATTCAATTGTGGATAAGAGTGTGAATAATCTCATGCCGACGCTTGGGAAAAAACTGAACGAGGGCGGCGTCTGCCAGCACCAGCCGCTCTACAGGCGCTTTAGTCGAATGCGAGAAGGTCCAATCTACGCGGTACAGCCACGCACCTTGCCTCGAGCAGAGGTGCGCGGGAGTGGATTAGCGGTCCAGAGTAGCTTCGGTCGGCATTGTTCGTGACACCCTCTCCCCAAGGAAAAGGCGGTTTGTGATTTTCGAAGCGCCAGCCAGGTCGCACAGAAATCTTCCTACTCGGTGCATGGGACGAGCACGCCATCCGGATGAGCAGCATGGGGGCCAGTTCGGTGTTTCACTGATTAGCCCTCGAGAGTGCAGCTGGTTGTTGCGCTGGCCCTCGGTTGCCTCCCCGCGGTCCAGGGGACGTTAGGGTGTAGGGATTCAGATGCAGGAGCGTCGGCGCTTATGGATGATGGGGTCGATCGTCGGCGCTCGGCAATCTATTGTTCAGAATGCCCATGAGTCCCGGGGGTGCCTGTGGGGCGAGCGTTCGATGTCAGCAGCGCACTCGCCGGCCACGAGAACTGCTACCTGTCCCCCCCGTGGTGCACAGCGAGATAAGGTAGCCGCAGTCGCTGAATGACCTTCCCAGCGTCCGCGGTAGGCTGCCTTGTTCGGAGGGACTTAGCACGTGTCAACGGGTGACCCCTGCTCGCGGCGGTCCCCGCCGGGTTGGGTCGGAGCCAAGCCCCTAGATTTCGTCGTTGACGGGTGGGCAGCCGGCCGGCGGGGACTGTCGCTCCGGAGCGAGAGCGCTCTCAGGTTATGGTGACGTCAGCAGTATCGAATCGTACCTGCCCGTCATAGCGATAACCCCTGGGATGCTCCCCCGGTGGCGGAACGAGGATTCCAGCTGGCACATGGCAAGTCTACTGATCTTCCCTGTCCCCGGTGTCGGCCAATATTTGGGGACCGCAGGCGAATGGGAACTAGGAAGGTCGCTTAGTAACTGTAGATGAGGGACCGTACCGCTACCGCCATGCAAGTCCTATTGCAGTGGTTTCACGTGAAACGTCTGCCTGCTCCGGGATACGAAGGGAAGATCTCCTGCATTCGACTCTCGCGATGATCCAGGCATGTGCACGTGGGAAGCGGGCAAGTCGGTCCGCACAAAGGCTCCAGGCATCGGCTGATCGAGCGGACAAATCTTTTGAGAGTACCTCCTCAGCAGAGAGCGGCTTTCAGTCGTATTGGGCGCGTGCAGTTAGTCGTGCTTCGCTCCCCTTAGCTCCAAGTGCTCAGCAAAGTAGCGAGAGGTACTCCTAGCTCGCGGGCAGACGCGCAGAATGGGCGGGTCCTCGATCCCCCGGTAGGCAGACGATTCATGTGAAACATCTGGGAACGATCACGAGCTATTGGGGGTTGCTGGGATTACTCGCACTGGCCGGCCCCGCATTGGTATGCCCCACGCTGGGTGGTGTTTCACGTGAAACAGCTGGGGTATCTCTCTGCAAGAAACGAGGAGTACAGGCTTGTGCAGACTGGCTCGTTGTGCAGCTTCAGGGCAATTGTCGACTTCCGGTGCAAACACGCGGGCTTCCGAGAATGAGAACCGAGGATTATCGATTCAGATGTCGTTATCGATGCGGGGAGATGGCTAGGTATGTGGGTGCGTTCATTTCCGAGCTGTGCCCCAAGCGCCTCCTCCCACTCCTGCAATCACCACAGGGCAGCACGGATCACAACGTCGTCTCCGCCCACGGGAGAATGTTCCCGTTCCCTCCCCGGAAGGTCCCCCGCCGCATTTTATCCGCCTGTTTATGATCCGCTTTATGATCGGCACCGTGGCTACTGGAGTCACCATTTTCGCGTCGCTCCACTGTCGGCACTGTAGGGCTGCCACACGCACGAGTTCTCGTGGAGGAAGGAACGAGTGACTAACTAAGGGTTGTGGGCGCATCATGGATTTTACGCACCGTACGATTTGCGCCGTGCAGAGCTACCGCCGGCGTGGGGTGGGCATCGCCCCCTAATCGGTGCGGCCGGGGCTGCAATACCGAGCGCCCGAAAAGCTCCTCTGACGCAATTGTTTGGTGCCTGCCCTGTTGTGCATTTCTTTACAGGTATTGCCCAACGCCGGGACGCCAAGCGCGTTTGAGCTTAGGGACGGAGCAGGCTGAACGAAGGCGACATTCTCGGCTCGATGAAACCTGTACCAGGAGCGGACGAAGGTGGCAAGCGCCGTGGGGTGATTTGCACCCTTTTCAGAGCACCATGCGGTTCGTCCCCGGCAAGCACCGTTTAGGCTTTGAGCCCTGCTTTGTCTGACAGCAAGTGACCAGCTCGAGCTACAGGCGCCGCGGCTCCTTAAGTGTTTGTGCCCTTACGGCTTGAACAGCATCTTCGCCGAGTTCCGCCGATGCCTGGCGCGCCTCTACTGGCTGCTTCGGCTTGCTTGCGTATGAAGCCGCCCCGTCCATACAGGCCCTGCTTCGGCACGTGGATTTGGCAACTAACGCACTGCGTCATTCTGACGCATCCTGATTTGCGGGCGAAAGGAATCGGTAGTCTGCGGTGAAGTAGCTGTCGATGGGTCAGCGCCGCAGCGTTTCACGTGAAACAAAGCGGTGGACCTGAGCGGCTGGCATCCCTCTTTCACTTGGCTTGCCCAGCCGAGCCGCGTTCGGCCTCTCAGGCTCGGGCGCCGCTGGAAAGCAGACACTCCTAGCTACTGGAGGATTGGCGTGTCCTGGACAATCATGAAACCGAAGCCCAAGGCCTCCTTGGAATGGCGGCTGTAATCGAAGTTCCTGTGTGGCCGCCTGAAGGCATGCACGCCGAGCAGGCTCCGGAGCATGCATGCCTCCAAGAATCGCTCTGGAGAGGCTGCCGCAGTTGTGGCGGTATTTCTCAAAGGATCGGCTGGCGGAGTTTCACGTGAAACATCAGCACGCCGTTCATCCCTCCGGCCGACGACCGGCTAGTAGCCCGCGCTACAACGCTCCAGAAGACCCGTACCCCTGGCTTCGGCGGCAGCCCAGAGCGCGACGATGACCATCCGCAACGCGAGGGCCAGCGAGCGAAAATGCGCTCGACACGCAACCGTTGCGGGGCTGCAAATGCACGATCGACACCGTACCGCCTTGCCCCAGTCCTGTAGCTAGACACAGGGACACAAAAAAGGTGACCATCACTCCCCTGGGAGTGATGGCCACCTTGATTAACTCTGATGAGAGTTGCCTGTGAAGTTTCCTCGCACAGGCAAGCCTCGACTAGGACAGAACGTCCGCGAATTCCTTTTCGAAGAACTGCTTCGGCTTCGCACCGATTACCGTGTTCTTCACTTCACCGCCCTGGAACAGGTAGACGGCAGGAATGGAGGTGATGCCGTACTCAGCAGCGATGGCGGGGTTGTCATCAACATTCACCTTGACGACATTGACCTTCTCGCCGTACTCCACCGAGATCTCGTCCAGAATAGGACCGAGCTTCCGGCACGGCCCGCACCATTCAGCCCAGAAATCAACGATTACCGGCTTTTCAGCGGCGAGTACGTCAGTGCTGAAACTTGCATCAGTTACATCTTTAGCGTTGCTCATAACCCTTGTCTCTCTCTTCGAATGGAATTCAGCGCCGGTCAGGCGTGAAGGTCTGCGAGGTAGTGCTCGACGTCGATCGCCGCAACACAGCCGGAGCCCGATGCAGTGATCGCCTGGCGGTAGGTGGGGTCCACGACGTCGCCGGCCGCGAAGACGCCCTTGATGCTGGTGCGCGAGCTGCGGCCCTCGACCGCGATGGTGCCCTCAGCCGTGATCTCGAGGCTGTCCTTGACGAGTTCGGTGCGGGGATCGTTGCCGATGGCCACGAAGACGCCGGTCACTGCCAACTCCGACTCGGTACCGTCGACCAGGTTCTTCAGCTTCAGGCCGGTGACCTTGTCTCCGCCGAGGACATCCTCGACCGTGGTGTTCCACACGAAGTTGATCTTCTCGTGGGCCAGGGCGCGGTCACCCATGATCTTGGAGGCCTTCAGCGTGTCGCGGCGGTGCACCACCGTGACGGACTTGGCGAACTTGGTCAGGAAGAGCGCCTCCTCCATCGCGGAGTCTCCGCCACCGATCACTGCGATGTCCTGGTCCTTGAAGAAGAAACCGTCGCAGGTTGCACACCAGCTGACACCGTGGCCGGAGAGGCGCTTTTCGTTGGCCAGGCCGAGTTCTCGGTACGCCGAGCCGGTGGACAGAATGACGGCGCGGGCGCGGAAGGTCTCCCCCGTTGCGATCGTGACAGTCTTGATGTCGCCGTCGAGATCCAAGGCGGTGACGTCCTCGAACTGGATCTCGGTGCCGAAGCGGGCGGCCTGCTTTTCGAAGTTCTCCATGAGGTCCGGTCCCATGATGCCCTCCGGGAAGCCCGGGTAGTTCTCGACATCCGTAGTGTTCATGAGCTCACCGCCCGCAGTGACGGAGCCAGCCAGAAGCAGGGGCTTCAGGTTGGCGCGGGCCGTGTACACGGCGGCCGTGTAGCCAGCGGGGCCGGAGCCGACGATGATGACATCACGTACTTCTGACGCGCTGTTTTCTGCGGTGCTCACTGAACGGTGAACCTCTTCCTTTGTCGATGCGCCAGCCTTCCGGCCGGCCACATGGCACAACTGATTGGCAGTGTGGAATATTCCAAACGTGTTTGGAGGCAGGCGAAAACGCCCGTGCCTGCACGGAACCACCGCCACGGGACTTTCCACAAGGGTACCGCCTCCGGCAGCCCAGGGCATGCGGGTTACGCCTGGCAGGAACCTGGATTGCCTTCCTGCCTTTGGCGGAGCAGTGTGCCCTACTGGACCTTGATCTCCGCGAGCCTCAAGCCATAGCCAAACCGCGTCTTGGGGGCGGCCAGCTTGGGCAGGTTCTTGATCGAGACAATGACGTACTGGGCGGTCACCGGCTCGGCCAGCGGCATGGTGAGGTCAGGCGAGGTAAAGCTGTTGGTTCCCACCTGCTTTGCCCCGTCGAGTGAAGGCCGGTCATTGGTGTAGACCGTGATGTTGCCGCCCGAGGCACCCAGCTGGTTCAGGGTTATCGAGGAGACCTGGGACGGGCTCTTCAGCTTCACAACCAGCGGGACACCCTCCGGAGCAAGGCCACCCCAGTCCTCGGTGGCGAACTCCATGTCTGACCAGTAGCTGGCCGCGTTTCCGTCGAAGACCTTGCCGAGGTCGTCGTCGTAGTTGGATGCGAAATCAAAGCTGCCCTGCCTGGTGATCCCTTCAATCGCGGGCGGCCCTGCCGCCGGGGCGGTGGTCTTAGTGGGCGCGCCGCTGCTCGGCTGGGTAGCGGCCGACGGCGACGCACTGGTCCCGGTGGTAGCTTCCGCTTGCGGTGCAGGCTTGAAGAGGCTGCCGAGGTTGGTCACGGCAAAGATCAGTCCGACGATAAGGACGGCGGCCAGAAGGCCACCCACAAGCCACCGCATGGAACGCGGTTCCTTCTGTGGCTCGTCGTCTTCCTCGTCGTAGTAGTCGGCAGCGGGAGCGGCGCCGGTGCGTGCATGGGAAGGGAAGGTGCCGGCACCGCGGTCCTGCCCGTGCGCGTCGCTGCCTTCGTCGTCGTACCCGTCCTCGGGGACGTGGTCATAGTCGTTCTCCGACCACAGCGAAACCTTGGACGAGTTGTGCCCGTCCCCGGAAGCGGCGGCTGCACCGGCACCGGCCGCAGCTGCACCGCCCGCGCCGCGTGCCGAGTTTCCGGAACGGTTGGTCTCGCGCTGCAGGAGTGCCTGCTCAACGTTGCCGTGCGGGACGGGTTCCCGGTTGGCGTCCTGCTCGTAGCCCTTGCCCGGCTGGACCGGCTGCGGTGCAGTGGTCTCCGGGATGCCCTGTGTATTGCCCCGCGAAGCGGCGGCGCCGGCCGTGCCGGCGGCAGCTGCAGCACCGGCGGCTGCAGCACCAGCGGCGGGCCGGGCGGCCGGAAGCGGCGGGACGACGGGAGCCTTCCGCGCCGGTGGTGCGGGTACCTGCTGTGCAGGAGCCTGCGGCCCGCGCCCCTGGGAGACTGCCGGACCCGGGGTGGACCGGCTGGCGGCAGGGCTGGGCGCGGCGGCTGGGTACTGCCCGCCCGGCCGGGTCTGGGCTTCGCCGTAGTTGATGTACCCGGCTTCGACCTCGTCGTCTTCGTCGTAGGTTTCCGGCTCATGGGAGCGCGCCTGGCCGAAGATTTCGCTGCCCAGGGTGTCCGTGAAGAACGGCTCCACATAGGGCGGGTTGGAAGCAACCACAAGGTCCAGCAGATCAGCGGCGGAAGTGTGGTTGGTGATCAGGTAGGTCGTGGCGTCGCTGACCCCAAGGTCAAGGATCTGCACGTTCCCCGGGCGCTCCCCCATGGCCACCTCGCGGGCGCTCTGGGCCACCTGGTCGGCGTTGTAAGGGCCTGCCACCAGGATGCTGACCGGGCGGTTCAGCACCTGGTCCACACCGTCCAGCACCAGATCCTGGTCATGCGAGCTCAGCACTGTGGCCGTGACCTTGTAGCGGCCGCCAAGTACTGATCCGACATCGATCGGGTGGGACACGTGTTCCTCCTAGCCTGTCCGGGAATTGCTTCTGGCCCTGGCGATGCGTCGCCAGGGATGGCCTCCGGTAATGCCGGCGGACCCTTGGTCTGCAACTACCCTTGTTCCCCTCGATCCTAGCCGATGCAGTGCAACGGCCGCGGAAGACGGCGCTGGCCGGCTCCCGTGAGGACTACTTTTTCTTCCTCCGCCGGGACGGGAAATGGGGGTTCTGACCGGGGGTTCCCTGGTAGGTCCGGCGGCCCGGAAGCGGGATTTCCCCCCGAAGGACATTCCGACGGGCCGTGCCTGGGGTGTCCTCCTCCGGAAGGTAAGTGACGCCGTCGTACTCCTCCGGCTGGGGCGCAGGCCCGGCACGGAAGGAGGCGGAATCAAACTCGCCGGAAATCCTGGGAATCAGGCCGGTATCCGACGAGACCGTGGCGCGCTCCGGCGTCGTGCGTCCCCCGGATGCTGCCCCGGCGGATCCTGGGGCACCGGAAGCCCCGGCGTTCGCCGCGGCAGAGGGGGCAGCACCGGAACCGCGGCCGAGCCGCCCCAGCAGCGGGCGGAGGAGGTCGGCCAGTTCGGTGACGCGGAACAGCCTTAGCAGCAGCAGGTACGCAGCCAGCATCACGGGCCCGACGACGACGATGGTCACCAAGGCGGCTGGCCGGCTGCTCCAGGCGAAACCGACGGGGCTGTAGCTGCCCATGAGCCACAGGGCACCCACACCGGCAATCGCCGAGCCGAGGGCGGCGTAGCCCATGCGGATGTACGAGTTGATGATCCGGGGACCGTCAAGGTGCCCCAGCAGACGGCGCAGGAAGATGGCCGAGACGATTACCGAGAGGATGTTTCCGCCGGTGTAAAGGACGGCGATGGCGAAAATAATCTGGTCGATTGGCAGGAACTGGATGAAGAACGCGGCAACCACGTTCACCAGGGCCAGCACCAGCTGGATGTAGAACGGCGTGCGGGCGTCTTCGTTGGCGTAGAAGACCCGGGACATCATGAAGTTTGCGCTCATGAACGGCGTGCTGAGCGCCAGGATGGTGAGGGTCTGAGCCAGCATCACGCCGTCGGTGCGCAGGCCGCCAGAGAAGAACATGCCCAGCGGACCGGCCAGGGCAAACAGTGCCAGCGCGCCGAACACCGTGGCCACCGCCATGGTCCGCAGCCCCTGCGACAGGGCTTCCCGGAGTGCCGCCCGGTTGCCCTCCTGGGAGGCATGGGTCATCCGGTTGAACAGCACAGTGGCCAGCGAGAGCGCGATGATCGAGTGCGGCAGCAGGTACAGCTGGCTGGCCACTTCCAGCACGGCGTTACCGGGGAGCATGGCGGCGGCGGGGTCGCCCGCCTCCTGCAGACGGAGGCGCTCGGCGCCGGGGATGGTGGCGATGCGCATGACGTACAGGAAGGCGAGCTGCCCGACGGCGGCCGTCAGGAGCGTCCAGACGCTCAGCTTTGCAGCCTGGCCCAGCCCCACCCCGCGCCAGCCAAAGCGGGGGCGCAGTCCAAGCTTCAGCCGCAGCACGGGAATCAGCAGGATGGCTGTCTGGGAAACGACGCCGAGGGTGGAGAAGCCGGCGACGAAGAACGTCTGCGTGTCACCCCAGTTGTCCAGCGAATGAGGGTTCACCACGTTGGCGCCGAAGATCCAGATGAACATGCCGAGGCCGGCAATGGCCACGATGTTGTTCAGGATGGGTGCCCACATGGCCGGGCCGAAAGCCCCGTTGGCGTTGAGGACCTGCGTCAGCAGCGCGTACAGGCCATAGAAGAAGATCTGCGGCAGGCACCAGAAGGCGAAGGCCACCGCCAGCGCCCGCTGTTGCGGCGAGTAGCCCTGCGTGGTGAGTTCGATGACCGCCGGCGCGAACAAGGTGACCAGCAGGGTCAGGGACAGGAGCACGAGAACTGCCAGCGTGAGCAGCCTGCTGATGTAGTCCGCTCCCCTGTCCGGGGCTTTGCTGGCCTTGATGATCTGCGGCACCAGCACGGCGTTGAAGACGCCGCCGGCCACGAGCAGGAAGATCAGGTTGGGCAGGTTGTTGGCGTTGATGAACGTGTCATTAACTGTCGAGCCCAGGCCCAGCGCCGCACCCAGCATCCAGGTCTTGCCGAAGCCCAGCAGGCGTGAAACCAGCGTCCCGGCGGCCATGATGGCGCTGGAACGGGCCTCGCCGGGCTGCGCGGCGCTGGAGGCAGCCTCGCTGGCGGGCGTCGCACCCGGCGGGGTTTCACCCGGCTGTGAAGGCTGGTCGGAGGGCGGATTGACTGCTGACATCGTCTTCATCGTCTCACCCGCGTGCTGATATTGCGGCACACATAGGGGCACCAGGCAGGCATTGCCGGACGGTCAGAGGTGCTCGGGAAGGACTTCGCGTGCCAGGTCGGCGATGCGGCGTTCGTTGGGAAACGAAAGCTTGCGGGCAAGTTCGTGGATGGGAACCCAGGCAACATCAACCGCTTCCTTGTCAGGATCGTTTTCGATGGTGAGTTCGCCGCCGGTGGCGCGCAGCAGGTAGTGGTGCACCGTCTTATGCACCCGGTGCCCGCTGACCGTAAACCAGTAATCGATGCTGCCCAGCGGGGCCAGGATGTCACCGTCAATGCCGGTTTCCTCGGCGATCTCACGGACCGCGGCTTCCTCGTTGTTTTCCCGGCCCTCCGGGTGGCCCTTGGGCAGGCACCACTCCAGCCGTCCGCCCCTATTAAGGCGGGCGATGATCGCAACCCTCAGTTCGTCGTCGGACGTGTCCACCACCACGCCGCCGGCGGAGATCTCCTCCACTGTGGGGAGCGAGGCCGGGGCCGAGTGCGGTGCAGGCGCGACGTGGGCACCGATTGCCGACGGCAACGGTGGGTTCGTCCTCCTGCCGGGAGCGCTCGGTACTGGATGGGCCATGGAGTCCACTCTAACGACTCTTGCCCCGCCTTGATGACCGGGACATGGCTTGCAGGTGGACTGCACGTGACGGGCCTTGGCGGCGCCGTCGCACAATGACGGGATTTGGTGCGGTGGGGCCCGGTTTTCTGACAAGCTTAAGTAACTATGGCGCACGCACATCAAAAGACTGATCTTCACACCGTCGACTTCCAGGTGGACCCGGTGGTCCTGGAACTCGGGCAGCGGTTCGTGGATGCCGGTCATGAGCTGTCGCTTGTCGGTGGTCCGGTGCGGGACCTGTTCCTGGGCCGCACCTCCCCCGACCTCGATTTCACGACCGATGCCACGCCGGACCAGACCGTGGCGCTGATCAAGAAGTGGGCGGACAACTTCTGGGAGATCGGACGCGCGTTCGGAACGATCGGGATGCGCAAGGCCGGCTTCCAGATCGAAATCACCACGTACCGCGCCGAAGCCTACGATCCCGAGTCCCGGAAGCCCGTGGTGGCCTTCGGCTCCTCGCTCACGGACGACCTTCTGCGCCGCGACTTCACCATCAACGCCATGGCCCTGCGGCTGCCCTCGATGGAACTGGTGGACCCTTTCGGCGGGATCCGCGACCTCCACGGTTCCGTGCTGGCCACTCCCGGCGCCCCCGAGGCGTCCTTTTCCGACGATCCCCTGCGGATGATGCGGGCAGCGAGGTTCGCCTCCCAGCTGGGTGTGGCGGTGCGGGACGATGTCCGCACCGCCATGACGCGGATGGCCGAGCGCATCAGCATCATCTCGGCCGAGCGCGTCCGCGATGAGCTGGTCAAACTCGTCTGCGGCCGGCACCCCCGGGTGGGCATCGACCTCCTGGTGGATACCGGCCTGGCCGAATTCGTGCTGCCAGAGGTGTCCGCGCTGCGGCTGGAGTCCGACGAGCACCACCGCCACAAGGACGTCTACCAGCACTCCCTGCAGGTCCTGGAGCAGGCGGCTGCGATGGAAACTGATTCCGACGGCGCCGTTCCCGGCCCCGACTTTGTCCTGCGGTTTGCGGCACTGATGCACGACGTCGGGAAGCCGGCTACGCGCCGGTTCGAACCGGGCGGTGCGGTCAGCTTCCGCCACCACGACATGGTGGGGGCCAAGCTGACCACGAAGCGGATGAAGGCGCTGCGCTTCGACAACGACACCATCAAGGCCGTCGCCCGCCTTGTGGAGCTGCACATGCGCTTCTACGGCTACGGGGACGCAGGGTGGACAGATTCGGCCGTGCGGCGCTACGTCACCGACGCCGGTCCCCTGCTGGAGCGCCTGCACCGCCTGACCCGCTCCGACGTCACCACCCGCAACCAGCGCAAAGCCGACAGGCTGTCCTTCGCCTACGACGACCTCGAAGCCAGGATCGTGGCCCTTCGCGAGCAGGAGTCCCTGGACGCGGTCCGGCCGGACCTGAACGGGGCACAGATCATGGCGCTGCTGGACCTTAAGCCCGGCCCCGTCGTCGGCAGGGCCTACAAGTTCCTGCTCGAGGAACGGATGGAAAACGGCCCGCTGGATCCTGCCGATGCCGAATCCCGGCTTCGGGCCTGGTGGGCCGAGCAGCCCGAATCCGCTGCTCCTTCTCCTGAGGCTCCCGCTTCCAGCGCTTCAACTTCCGGCGCTTCCGCCAACCCAGCCGCCGACGTCGAATCTTCCCTAACTGAGGAGTCCAAGTGACCGCCGCCAACCTCGCCCGCCCCCAGCTGTGGATCCTGCGGCACGGCGAAACCGAATGGTCCAAGAGCGGCCAGTACACGGGACTGACGGACCTGCCCCTGACTGTGGAGGGCGAGCAGCAGGCAGTCGAGGCGCGCAGGATCCTGGACGCCGTCGATTTCGATCTGGTCCTGACCTCCCCGCTGCGCCGTGCCCGCCGGACCGCTGAACTCGCCGGTTTCCCCGACGCCGTCCATGAACCCCTTGCCGTGGAATGGGATTATGGCGACTACGAGGGCATCAGCTCCGACCTGATCCGCAAAGACAACCCCGACTACCTCATCTGGACCCACGGCGTTCCCAACGGCGAAAAGCTGGAGGATGTAGCCGCGCGGGCAGACAAGATCATTGCCCGCGTGCTGGAGTCCGGGCTGGACAACGTCCTGATCGTGGCACATGGCCACTTTTCCCGGATTCTCACCGCCCGCTGGCTGGAACTGGAAGCTGCTGAGGGCAGGCATTTCCTGCTCGGAACAGCCAAGGTCTGCACGCTCGGCTGGGACAAAAGAACTCCTGTGGTTCTCCGCTGGGGCCTGTAAAAGGATTTTTTCCAGGTTATTTTAGATTTCTCCGAAAATAGATAGTCAACCAGATCATTTCTGGTGTACTTTTATTCCTGACCCCAGAGCGGCCTGCCGGGGTCACCGCGCACGTTGTCCGGCCAGTCAGCCCGGCACCGTCCAGGCAGAAAAGGAGGTTGGGGAAATGATTACTTTGACTAGCGGATGGAAGATGACCATCACCGCGTTCCCGGCCTTCCTTGCTGGCCCGCGCCCTCTTCACGGACTCGCCCAAGCCTGAACCCGACTCCCCTGCCACCTCCCGTCTTTGATGGGAGACAGGCGGGATATTGGCGGACAATTCCGCCCGGGCTCAGGAACTTTGACCCGGGCTCTCTGATGTAGCGGAACGGGCGGTTGCGCAGCTTTCCCATAATTCGGAACCCTGCTTCCTGTTGGGCTTGCCGCACTTCCGTTTTCGCGGGTTAATTGCCGATTTTGCGGACCCAATTCCTTGCCGGGCATTTCTTTGCCTTTTTACAGCCATTTCTCCGCATGCCCAACTGGCTCTAATTGGCATGCCCGAATTGCTTCAGCACTTTCTGAAGGGAGGTGAAAAACCATGCTCCGCAAACTCCAGGAGATTCTTTCGCAACTCCAGTTCGACGGTCAGTTGCTCGACCAGAAACGCGAGGATGTCTACATGCTCATGCATCAGCAGGTGAGCAGCCTGCGCTGACCCCACCGGTAAGCTCGAGACCATGCAGGAGACACAGCCGCCGCCCGATCAAAAGCTCGCGCGCCTGGTGGTGCCGAGCCGCAGCGACCGGCTTCTGCGGAACTTCACCGAGCTCATCGGCGGGCCCCTGGGCGCGCGGTCCGCCCCGGGGGTGGTCGCGCCGGGTTTCTTCACAGTGGAACGCGTGCTGATCATCCTGACTGTGCTCGCCGCCCTGGCCGCCATCGCCGTCAAGGACTACTGCCGCGTGAACGGGTGGGAGACGCCGTCGCAGTTCTATGCGACCTGCTACTCGGACTTTCCTGAACTCTTCCGCAACAGGGGGCTGGCGGACGGGGTATTTCCATTTTTCACGCCGGGCGCCCTTTTCGAGTATCCGGTCCTGATGGGCCTGATCGCGGGGATAACGGCCCGCCTGGTGCCCGGCGAGGGAGTCACGGACGCCCGGATCCTCGGCTATTTCGATGTCAATGCCACCCTGATCGCAGCCGTGTGGATAGTTACCGTGCTGGCCACGGCCCGCATGACGCGCCGGCGTCCCTGGGACGCGGCGATGGTGGCGCTGGCCCCCGGCATCGTATTGGCCGGCACGATTAACTGGGACATGTGGGCGGTGGCCATGCTGGCGCTCGGCATGTACTTCCTGTCCCGTGAGCGGCTCGTGCTGGCCGGCGTCCTGATCGGACTGGGGACCGCCACCAAGCTATACCCCCTCCTGGTCTTCGGCGCGATCTTCCTGTTGGCGCTTCGCACCGGGAAGATCCGCTCCTTCGTGGTTCCTGCAGCGTCGGCCGCCCTGGCCTGGCTCGCCGTCAACCTGCCCATTGCCGCCCGGGACCCGGCCGGCTGGAAGCACTTCTTCGAGTTCACGCAGGACCGTCCCGCCGGCTACAGCTCGCCATGGTTTGCCTACAACCTGGTGGCCGGAAGGGTGCGCTGGACTCCCCTCACCCCGGAGGCCATCAACACGCTGGCCCTGAACGTGTTTCTGCTGGCCTGCGTCCTCATAGCGGTCCTGGCCCTGACCGCCCCGCGGCGGCCGCGGATCGCCCAGCTGACCTTCCTGATCGTGGCGGCCTTCATCCTCACCAACAAGGTCTACTCGCCCCAGTTCGTTCTCTGGCTCGTGCCGCTGCTCGCCCTGGCCCGGCCCAGGTGGCGTGACTTCCTGATCTGGCAGGGCATCGAGGGGCTGCACTGGGCCGCCGTCTGGATGTATCTTGGCCAAGTGACCAGCGGCGGCGTCTCTCAGCACAACATCGACGTGCCGTACTACGTCCTGGCCGTAGCGGCACACATGCTGGCCACTGCCTATCTCATGCTGCGGGTCGCCTGGGACATCTGGGACCCGCGCTACGATCCCATCCGGCGCCATTCCATGGATGACCCCCACGGCGGCCCCTTCAATCACGCGCCTGACTGGTTACGGATCGACCTGCTCCGGCCCTCTGCATCGGTGGTTCCCTGGCGTACGGTTGCCCGCGATGCCTGACGTCGCCGTCGTTGGTTCCGGCCCCAACGGACTCGCCGCCGCCGTCGTCATGGCGCGGGCGGGACTGAAGGTGCACGTATACGAGGCGGCCGACCAGCTCGGCGGGGGATCCCGGACCTCGGAGGTCATCGAGGAAGGGCACTGGCACGACGTGTGCTCCGCCGTGCACCCCATGGCACTCGCCTCGCCCTTTTTCCGGGCCTTCGAACTTCCGAGCCGGGTGGACCTGCAGCTTCCGCCCGTGCAGTTCGGATCACCGCTGGACGGCGGCCGTTCGGCCGTGGCCTACCGCTCGCTCGACCGGACTGCCGACGAGCTGGGCCGGGACGGCCACGCCTACCGCAGGCTCCTTGCCCCGCTGGTGCGGCACATTGACGGCGTCGTGCAGACCACGTCCGACCAGTTACTGCGGGTACCGGGCCACCCGCTGGCTGCCGGCATCCTGGGGCTGCGGACCCTTGAGCAGGGCTCGCCCCTCTGGAACCTGCGCTTCCGGCAGGACAGGGCACCTGCCCTGCTCAGCGGGGTCGCAGCCCACGTGGTGGGGCGCCTGCCGTCCCTGTCCGGGGCGGGGGCCGGCCTCCTGCTAAATGCCTTGGCGCACAGCGGGGGCTGGCCCATTCCGGTGGGCGGATCCTCCGCTATCGCCAATGCCATGGTCAAGGACATCGAAGCCCATGGCGGCGAGCTGCAGACGGGTTTCCGCGTCACGTCGCTGGGCGAACTGGAACCAGCGAAGGCAGTGCTGCTGGACGTTGCGCCTCCGGCCCTTGCCCGCATCGCCGGCGGCCGCCTGCCTGCCTCCTACCGCCGTGCGCTGGAATCCTTCCGGTTCGGCAACGGCGCGTGCAAGGTGGACTTCATCCTGTCCGGGCCCGTCCCGTGGACCGCTTCCGAACTGGCAGGAGCCGGCACGGTACATGTGGGCGGCACACGGGCGGAAATGACGGAGGCGGAGAACGCCGTGTCCGAGGGCCGCCACCCGGAGCGGCCATATGTCCTTGTCTCGCAGCCATCCGTGGTTGATCCCGGCCGGGCTCCGGAGGGCAGGCACATCCTCTGGTCCTACTGCCATGTGCCCACGGGGTCCACTGTGGATATGGGCCAGGCCGTCATGGACCAGCTGGAACGTTTCGCGCCCGGGTTCCGTGACGTCGTCGTGCGGCACAAGGTCACAACGGCGGCGGAACTGGCCGAGTACAACGAGAACTACGTCGGCGGCGACTTCAGTGCCGGCCTCCTGGATCCCCGGGGGCTGGTGCAGCGGCCGGTCGTCTCGCCCGTCCCTTGGCGGACTCCAGCGCGCGGCGTCTATCTGTGCTCCTCATCGACGCCGCCGGGGCCGGGCGTCACCGGCATGCCCGGATTCCACGCGGCCAAGTATGCCTTGAAAGACATATTCGGGCTGGACGTCCCGGCACTGGGTCTCTAGCCGCTGCGTCCTGTGCCCGGCCGGAACGGACACGATAAGTCCTTCCCGAGCGTGTCCGTTTCATGTTGCCGTCTTGGCTCATATAGGGGAGCCGCCGGGGGATAATAACGCGGTGGGGAACAACACTAAAAAACTTTCACTTGTCCTTGCCGGCCTTATCCTTGCCGGTTCACTGGTGGCCTGCGACGACGGCCGCGGGGGCGCGGAATCTGCAGCGAAGCAGCTGGCATCCGCGGTCGCCGGCCTGGACCTGCGCCCGGTGGCCTTCGACGGGCGCGATTCGAACGTGGCCAACGACCAGCTCAACCAGGTCTTCAAGGCGCTGGCGCCGGCCAAGCCGTCGGTGGAGGCAGGGGAGCTGACGCTCGACGGCGACACCGCCCGCTTCCCGCTGAATTACAGCTGGAAGATCTCCACCGGCGAGTGGAAGTACACCGTCTCGGCCGACCTGCGGAAATCCGGCGATAAGTGGCTTACAGTATGGTCCCCGGGGATGCTGGTCCCGAACCTGGCCGAAGGGGAGATCCTCAGCAAGTCCACCCAATCGCCACCCCGCGCCGACATCCTCGGGGCCGGCAACCAGAAGCTCGTCACCTTGCGCCCCGTGGTCAATGTGGGCATCGACAAGCCCCAGCTCGGTGGTGCCGATGCCGCAGCTTCGGCAAGGAAGCTCGCCAGTCTGGTTGGCGTTGATCCCGACGCCTATGTACAGCAGGTGGAGGCATCAGGGGCGGAAGCGTTTGTTTCCGCCATCACCCTGCGCAACACCAGCGACCGTGCCGTGACCGACGCCGAGATCGAGGCCATCCCGGGCGGCAGGGCCATTCCCGGCGAACTGCCGCTGGCACCAACACGGACCTTCGCCCGCCCTGTCCTGGGCGCGGTGGGTGAAGCCAGTGCAGAGCAGATTGAAAACTCCAACGGCGCCCTGACAGCCGGGGACGTCATCGGCACGGGCGGGCTCCAGCAGCAGTACGACGCCCAGCTCCGCGGCACGGACGGCACCGTGGTCCGCGTGCAGCGCGCGGACCTGACCCGCGAAGAGATCCAGTCCGCACCAACGGACCCGCGGCGCACCGTCTTTGAGGTCCAGGCAGTTCCCGGCAAACCGCTGCAGACCTCCCTCGATACGAAGCTGCAGCAGCTCGCCGAAGACACCCTCGCGGACGTCAAGCCGGCGTCGGCCATCGTGGCGCTCCGGCCGTCCACGGGAGAGGTGCTCGCCGCCGCGTCCGGACCCGGAAGCAACGGCTACAACACGGCAATGCTCGGCCAGTATGCGCCGGGATCCACCTTCAAGGTGGTGGACTCCCTGGCCATGATCCGCAACGGATTCACCCCCGACTCGACGGTCGAATGCACGCCCACGCTCACCGTCGACGGCAGGAAATTCAAGAACGCCGAGGGCTACCCCAAGGACTCGCTTGGATCGGTGACCCTGCGGGATGCCTTCGCCCACTCCTGCAATACGGCTTTCATCGCCGCCCGGGACAAGGTCACCCAGGCCCAGCTGGAATCGGCCGCCACCTCGCTCGGGGTCGCCGTGGAGGCCCCGAAGCTGGGTGCCGAGGCGTTCCTTGGCTCCGTTCCCGGCGAGGCTGAAGGCACCGAGCACGCGGCCGCCATGATCGGCCAGGGCAGGGTGCTGATGTCCCCGCTGGCAGCCGCCGTAATGGCAGGTTCCGTGGCCAAGGGCTCCCCCGTGTCCCCGGTCCTGGTGCAGGAGAGCGCCCCCGCATCGTCGTCGGCCAGCCCGGCGGCGACAGCGGAAGGTTCCGCCCCGTCGTCGACCGTCACAGCGGAAGCACCCGCGAAAGCCGCCCAGACCCCGGTGACCCAAGCGGAAGCAGCGTCCCTCGCGGACATGATGCGGGCGGTGGTGACATCCGGCCACGCCGGATTCCTGGCCGAGGTCCCCGGCGAACCCGTGGGTGCTAAAACCGGAACCGCAGAATTCGGCAACGCCAACCCGCCCAAGACGCACGCCTGGATCATTGCCGTGCACGGCGATCTCGCCGTGGCCGTGTTCGTCGAGGAAGGCGGACTTGGCGCCACCACCTCCGGCCCGCTGCTGAAGAAGTTCCTGACCGCCGCCGGGTGACAAAACTCCAGCCTGCGGGGCGTGGGAGAATTGCCCGGTGGCCCATATTGACGTTTCCGGCATCGACTACTTCCTCTCCGACGGCACCCAGCTGCTCAACGGGGTGACATTCAAGGTCCCGGACGGCACCAAAACGGCGCTCATCGGACCTAACGGGACGGGCAAAACCACGCTGTTCCGCATCATCTCCGGTGACATCACGCCGGACGAAGGCGTGATCGGCCGCTCCGGCAACATGGGCATCATGCGGCAGTTCGTGGGCCAGGTCCGCGACGACTCCACGGTCCGCGACCTGCTGGTGTCCGCCGCGCCACCGGCGCTGGCGGCTGCGGCCCGGGCCGTGGATGAGGCGGAACTGGCCATGATGGAGCACGACGACGAGCCCACGCAGATGCGCTACGCCCAGGCGATCGTCGACTGGGGAGACGCCGGCGGATACGACGTCGAGACCGTCTGGGACGAGGTCTGCATGGCCGCCCTGGGACTGCCCTTTGACCGCGCCCAGCACCGCCGCGCGTCGACCCTTTCCGGCGGCGAGCAGAAGCGTCTGGTGCTCGAGGCGCTCTTCGCCGGCCCCGACGAACTGCTCCTCCTCGACGAGCCGGACAACTACCTTGACGTTCCGGGCAAGCGCTGGCTCGAGGACAAGCTCAACGAATCGAAGAAAACGGTCTTCTTCATCAGCCACGACCGGGAGCTGCTCAACAACGCTGCCGGCCGCATCGTCACCCTGGAGCCGGGGATCAACGGCGCCGGCGCGTGGATCCACGGCGGCGGCTTCGGCTCCTACGTCGAGGCGCGGGCAGACCGGAATGCGCGCTTCGAGGAGCTTCGCAAGCGCTGGGACGAGGAGCATGCCAAGCTCAAGGAACTCGTCAACATGTACAAGAACAAGGCCGCCTTCCGGTCCGACATGGCCAACCGCTACCACGCAGCGCAGACCCGGCTGGCCAAGTTCCTGGAGGTCGGCCCGCCGGAAGCGCTGCCGATCGAGCAGAACGTCCAGATGCGGCTCAAGGGTGGGCGCACCGGCAAGCGGGCTATCGTGGCCGAAAAGCTGGAGCTGACCGGCCTGATGAAACCCTTCTCCACCGAGATCTGGTTCGGGGACAGAGTGGGCGTCCTGGGCTCCAACGGTTCCGGCAAGTCTCACTTTCTCCGGCTGCTCGCCACCGGGGGCACCGATCCGGAACGGGAACACCTTCCCGTGTCGGATGTCGAAATCGCCGAAGTGCCGCACGAAGGCACCGTGAAACTCGGCGCCCGGATCCGGCCCGGCTTCTTTGCCCAGACCCACGTCCGGCCCGACCTCATGAACCGCACGCTGCTGGACATCCTGCACCGCGGCGACGAGCACCGTTCCGGCCTGGGCCGGGAGGCCGCCGCAGGCGCCCTAGACGGCTACGGGCTGGCCGGCCAGTCGGAACAGAAGTACGAGTCGCTGTCCGGCGGCCAGCAGGCACGGTTCCAGATCCTGCTGCTGCAGCTCTCCGGCGCTACCCTGCTCCTGCTCGACGAGCCCACGGACAACCTGGACCTGCACTCGGCCGAGGCCTTGGAGCGGGCGATCGACCACTTCGAGGGCACGGTCCTTGCCGTTACGCACGACCGCTGGTTCGCCCGCACCTTCGACCGGTTCCTGGTTTTCGGCTCCGACGGCAAGGTGTACGAGTCCGGGGAGCCGGTCTGGGACGAGAAGCGTGTGGAGCGCGCCCGCTAAGCACCCGCATGGCTAGAGTTGTCGAATGACCGCAACCCAGCAGCTTGCCGACCGGCAGGTCTCCTCCGCCGCCCTCGCCACGTTCATCATCTTCGGTGCCAACGGCCTGGTCTTTGCGAGCTGGGCGGCCAGGATCCCGGCTGTCACGGAGATCCTGGGGATCTCGTCGGGGCAGATGGGCACGCTGCTGCTGTGTACCGCCGTCGGATCGCTGATCGCGCTGCCCACCGCCGGGCGGGTTATCAACCGCCTCGGCACCGCCAACACCGTCCGGGCTGCCGGTTTCCTCGCCGCCCTGGCGGGTGTGGGCATCTCCGTGTCGCTGCTCGCTGAATCGGTGCCCGGAACAGCAATCGGGCTCTTCTTCTTCGGCATCGGGATCGGGCTGTGGGACGTGTCCCAGAACGTTGAGGGGGCCGACGTCGAGCACCGGCTCCGCAAGACCGTGATGCCCAAGTTCCACGCGGCCTTCAGCGGAGGCGCCTTCCTGGGTGCGCTGGTCGGGGCAGGTCTCTCGGGACTGGGCGTGGGCCTGCCGGAGCATCTGCTGGTCATCGCCGCGCTGGTGGCGGTTCTGACGTTCGTGGTCCCCCGGTACTTCCTTCCCCACACCGCTCCTGAACAGCCCGCCGACGGCGAGGCCAAGGCGGCGCGGGGACCGTCGGCCTGGCGGGATCTGCGCACCCTGCTGATCGGCGTGGTGGTCCTGGGTGCCACGCTGACCGAGGGTGCCGGCAACGACTGGATTGCCAAGGCGGCGGTGGACGGGCTGGGAACCTCCGAGGCCACCGGTGCCCTGCTCTTCGCTCTCTTCGTGCTGGCCATGACCGCCATGCGTTTCTTCGGCGGCACCGTCATCGACCGGTACGGCCGGGTGGCCGTGCTGCGCGGCAGCATGGCGGCGGCCGCAGCCGGCCTGGCCCTGTTCGTGTTCGCCGGAAACCTCTGGCTGGCGGCCGTGGGCGCTGCGCTCTGGGGAGTGGGTGCTGCCCTGGCCTTTCCGATGGGAATGTCGGCGGCGGCGGACGATCCGCGGCATGCTGCGGCACGGGTGTCCGTGGTGTCCACCATCGGCTACGTCGCCTTCCTGGCCGGTCCCCCGCTGCTCGGCTACCTCGGGGACGTCACCGGAATCCACATGGCACTGCTTGCCATCGGTGTGCCCATCGTGGTCGCCCTGGTGCTTGCCGGTGCCGCCAAGCCGCTTTCCGTCAGGAAGTAACCTGCCTGCCGGCAGCATCTGGAGGAAGCAACCCCGAGCCGCGCAAGCCGAACCGGAACACGCGGCGGTGGCGGCGGTAGGGTGGGGAAATGCGACGAATGCTGCACCGGGGACCGGGCTGGGTTGCCGCCATGGACCGCATGCTGATGCGGGCCATCTCGGGCTTTCCGGGCGGGCACCATGACACCTTTTTCCGCCGCCTTTCGGCCTCGGCGAACAAGGGAAAGCTGTGGTTCGGCGTGGCAGCCGTGGCCGCCGCCATACCGGGGCGCACCAGGCGCGCGGCGCTGCACGGGTTACTGGCCCAAGGGGTGGCGTCGGCCGTGACCAACCTAGTTTTCAAGACCCTCCTTCCCCGCGCCCGGCCGCTGCCGGAACATCTGCCGGTGTTCCGCTTCGTCCATCCCCAGCCCACGAGTTCGTCCATGCCCTCGGGCCACTCGGCCTCCGCCGTGGCCTTCGCGCTCGGCACCGGAATGGTGCAGCCGGCACTCGGAGCGGTGGTGACTCCGGTCGCGGCCGGAGTTGCATACTCCAGAGTGCATACAGGCGCCCACTGGCCCTCGGATGTGCTGTTCGGTTCGGCGATCGGGGCGGGCGCTGCACTGGTGACAAGGAAATGGTGGCCCGTCCGTCCCCCCACGCCCGCCACATCCAGACGGCGGGTGGAGGTAGCCAAGGTCCCGCAGGGCGACGGCCTCAGCATCGCCGTTAATACGCTGGGCGGATCCTTCACGGAGGAGACGGCGGCAGCCCTGAAAGAAGTATTCCCACTCGCTCATATAACGCTCGTGGCACCCGAGGATGACGTTGTCCAGCGCATGGAAGAGGCAGCCACCGTGCCTGGTATCCGGGCGCTCGGGGTGTGGGGAGGCGACGGCACCGTGGGCACCGCTGCGGCGGCCGCCGTCGAACATGGTCTTCCACTGCTGGTTCTGGCCGGCGGTACCCTCAACCACTTTGCCCGGGACGCGGGGACGCCATCCATCGTTGAAGCCGTAAAGGCGGCAGAAAACGGGGAGGCGGCCCTGGCGGACGTTGGTGCCGTCGCAGTGGAGCGGGGACTCGCCGATGACCCCGAGAGGGTGGAGCTCACCATGCTCAACACCGCGAGCATCGGGCTGTACCCGAACCTTGTGCGCCGCCGTGAACAGCTTCAGCCTGCCCTGGGTAAACCGCTGGCCGGCGTCGTGGCGATGTTCCGGACTTTCGCCGTGGAGAAACCGATCACGCTGATGGTCAACGGCGTCCGGCACAGGCTGTGGATCATGTACCTGGGCCGGGGCCGATACTACCCGAGGGACCACGCCCCGCTCATCCGCCCGGTACTGGACGACGGCGTGCTGGATGTCAGGATGATGACAGCCGATGAGTCCTTCGCCCGGCTGCGCATGCTGTGGTCCGTGCTGACAGGAACGGTGGGGATGTCCAAAATCACCCACCTCAGCGAAGCCACCCGGGTCCGGGTGGAGTGCGGAACAGCGCCCATGGTGCTGGCGGTGGACGGCGAGGCCATACCGGGGGTCCGGGCCGCCGAGTTCACCCTGAAACGAGCCGCCCTGCGCTACTACTCGCCGCAGGAGGACAGCTGACGAACGGCCCCTCATCCCACCGGATGATGAGCGGACCCCTGATTTGCCCCTGAATCATCCCTGAGACCGGCGAATTGGGCGGGCCGCGTCGGTAGCGTGGAACGTGCACACCAGAGAGCATGCCCGCAGCTACGCAAAGGAACGCTTCCATGATTGAGGCAGAAGGCCTGACGAAGGTCTACGGCGACAAGACCGCCGTCGGCGGCGTCAGTTTCACCGTCCAGGCCGGACAGGTCACCGGGTTCCTGGGACCCAACGGGGCCGGCAAGTCGACCACCATGCGCATGATCATGGGCCTGGATACTCCGACGGCGGGAACGGTGACCGTCAACGGCGTACCGTTCGCCCGGCACAAGGCGCCGCTGCGCGAGATCGGTGCCCTGCTGGACGCCAAGGCGGTCCACACGGGCCGCTCGGCGTACAACCACCTGCTGGCCATGGCCGCCACCCACAGCATCCCGCGGAAGCGGGTGCACGAGGTCATCGAGATGACAGGCCTGGCGGACGTGGCCCGGAAAAAGGTCAAGGGCTTCTCCCTCGGCATGGGCCAGCGGCTGGGCATCGCCGCCGCCCTCCTCGGTGACCCGCAGACCATCATCCTGGACGAACCCGTCAACGGCCTCGACCCCGAAGGCGTGGTCTGGGTGCGGAACCTCGTGAAGTACCTCGCTTCCGAGGGACGCACGGTGTTCCTCTCCAGCCACCTCATGAGCGAGATGGCCATGACAGCGGACCACCTGATCGTGATTGGCCGCGGAAAGATCATCGCCGACGCCGCCATCAGGGACATCATCGCGGGCAAGGGACAGAGCCGGACGCGGGTGCGCTCGGACCAGCCGGACAGGCTCATGCACGTCCTCGCCGGAACGGGGGTCTCTGTGGAGCTGCAGGACCACGAACTCCTGGAGGTCACGGGTCTGGATCCCCGCCAGATTGCCCGGGCTGCACTGGACAACCAGGTGCTGGTGTATGAACTCACGCCGCTCCAGGCCAGTCTTGAAGAGGCCTACATGGAGCTGACCAAGGACGAGGTCGAGTACCACTCACTGATCACCACGGGAACTCCGGTTCCTGCCCAGGCCGGAGGCAACTGACCCATGAGCACAACGACTTCCATCCAGCCCGCCCCCGGCTCCCGCCGCACCGGCACACGTAATGCAGTAAGCCCCGGACCCGGTCCCAGTTTCCTCCGGGTCCTGAATTCGGAATTCATCAAGTTCCGCACTCTCCTGTCCACGCTGATCCTGCTCGCTTCGACGGCCCTCGTGGTGGTGGGGTTCGGCGCACTGTCCGCCTGGGCAACAGGACAGTTCGCGGACCAGGCTGCCGCCGACCCAGAGGCAGCAGCCCAGATGGCTGCGCAGGGCGGCGACCTGGCGGTCAGCGTCCCCACCTCCGGCGCGTCTTTTGCGCAGCTGATCCTTGGCTCGCTGGGCGTCCTGCTCATGAGCTCCGAGTTCACCACCGGCATGGCCCGCTCCACCTTCGCCGCCGTGCCCAAGCGGCTCCCCGCGTTCATTGCCAAGCTCGTGGTGGTTGTGGTCAGCAGCTTTGCCCTGACTGCGGTGTCCGTCTATCTCGCCGGCCTGGTGGCGGTGCCGATCCTGGACAACTACGGCCTCAAGCTCGACCTCGCAAGCTCGCAGTCAGTCAAGCTGCTGCTCGTCACCAGTGCCTACGTGGCCGCGGTGGCCGCAATCGGCATGGCCTTCGGGACGCTGCTGCGGAATTCAGCCGGCGGCATCATGGCACTCGTTGGCCTGTTCTTCGTGGCACCGATCGCGTTCCAGCTCATCCCCGGCGACTTCTTCGAAGAGGCGCGCAAGTACCTTCCGGGAAACACGGTGAACCCGCTGACCGCAGTGGAGCACGTCCCGGACACGCTCGAGGTCTGGCAGGCGGCGCTGGTGCTGGGCGCCTGGGTGGTGGTGCCGGTGGTGCTGGCCATGATCCTGCTGAAGAAACGGGACGTGTAGACAAACAAGATGGTCAACACTGTTTCCGTGAAGGACGCGCCAGCCACCCAGGCTGACGCGTCCTTCGCCGAGCTTGCTGCCCGGCGCCGGGGCCGGCTCCGCCGCTACCTGTACCGGCGCCCGCGGGTCATGGACGCGGTGGTCGTCGCCTGCTATCTGGTGCTGGTGCTGCCCACCGTCATCGACGCCGGGCAGGCAGGCCGGTGGGGTGCCATCGCCCTGCTCGCCGCCGTTGCGCTGTCCCTGTTCCTGCGGCGCTACCGTCCGGTGGCCGTCGTGGCGTTCATCGCGGCTGCCGAAGTCGGCGTGACCCTGCTCCACCCGTGGGGATCCAACGTGTCTGCCGGACTGTGGTTCTCGCTCTACGCGGTGGCCGTGGTGCACACCCGGCGCTTCGCCCTGGTGACGGCGGCACTGGCCACGGTGCCGGTTGCGCTGCTGTATTTCCTGGCTGCCGTGGGCCCGCTGGAGCGGGAGCTGCCCCACCCGGCTGCCTCGGCCGAGGAGTTCCGTGTGATCACGAGCATCGCGGCCGGCACCAGCATCGCTTTCTCCAACGTCATCGCCACCGGAATCGGCATCTCGGTGCGCCAGCGTCGGGAACACGAGCAGGAGATCGCGGCCTGGGCGGCGCAGGCCGCCCGCCTCGGTTCCGTCACCGAACGCAACCGGATCGCGCGCGAGATGCACGACGTCGTGGCGCACTCCCTGACGGTGATGGTCGCACTGTCCGATGGGGCCGCCGTCGTGGTCCGGAAGGATCCCGGGCGCGCCGCGGAGGTGCTGGCGGAACTGTCCCGGACCGGTCGCACCGCACTGGCCGACATGCGCCGCGTCCTTGGGGTGCTGCGGGACGATGCACCGGCCGATCCGGCCGCAGGCCAGGCTCCCCGTGAACCCTTCGCGGACAGTGCCAGCCTTGGGAAGCTGCTGGACGGTTTCCGGGCCGCAGGCCTGCCGGTCCATTACTCGCATTCCGGGCCCGCATTGCCGGAAGACGTGGCCTTCCAGCTGACCGTGTACAGGATCGTGCAGGAGTCCCTGACCAACGTGCTGCGGTACGGCCGCGCCCTGAGCCGGGTGGACGTGCTGGTGGTACGGGAGGATTCCACCGTCACCATTGACGTGCTCGACGACGGCCGGGGCACCGTGGAGGCCGCCGCCCCCGGCGGGGGCAGTCCGGGGCCCGGTGCCGGCGGGCGTCCCGGCACGGGACAGGGCCTTCCCGGGATGAAGGAACGGGCCGGAATTTACGGCGGTACGGTGGAGGCAGGCCCGGCCGCCGGCGGCGGCTGGCGCGTGCGGGCGGTCCTGACACTCAACGGCAGCATCCAGGACGGCACCAGCACCATGCTGGCACCGGCAAGCGGGACGGCAACCTAGGGAACGGCAATTGGGGGAACGAATGAACGAGTCCGGACGGCTCCGGGTCCTGCTGGCGGATGACCAGCCGCTGCTGCGGATGGGGTTCCGGCTCATCCTGGAGGGCGAGGACGGCCTCGAGGTGGTGGGTGAAGCCTCCGACGGGGCCGACGCCGTCCACCAGGTGGAGCAGCTTGACCCGGACGTCGTGCTCATGGACGTCCGGATGCCCACGCTCGACGGGATCGAGGCCACCCGTGCCATCACCGGCTCGGGTGCGCGTGCCCGCGTCATCATCCTGACCACCTTTGACCTGGACGAGTACGCCTTCGCCGGGCTCCAGGCCGGTGCGTCGGCCTTCCTCCTGAAGGATGTGGCGCCTGCAGAACTCGTCCAGGCCGTGCGGGTGGTGGCGAGCGGGGACGCCGTGGTGGCGCCGCGGGTTACCCAGCGGCTCCTTGAAACGTACGTCCGCGGCGCCGTGCCGGCGGCCGCACCGCCGGCTCCCCCTCCCCGCGATCCCCTGCTGGATGAGCTGACACCCCGCGAAACCGAAATGCTGGAAGCCATGTCCGAGGGGCTGTCCAACGCGGAGATCGCCCACCGGTATTTCCTGTCGGAGGCCACCGTGAAGACCCATGTGCGCCGGATCCTCACCAAGCTGCACCTGCGGGACCGCGTCCAGGCCGTGGTGTACGCGTACGAAACCGGGCTCGTGACGCCGAGCAACCCGGACTACTGACCGCACCTTACTGATCGCACCGGCGGCAGGAGCACAGCATCCGCACAGTATGGGCCTATGCAGGGCATAGCCGGCTGGAGTTGGATGGGTGCCATGACTAACGGAACCCCCGACGGGCGGCAGCCCCGGCACGAGCCGCACCCCAACCACGACCGCGGGCTCGAATTCGATCTCTCCACGCTGATGTCGCGCCGCTCGCTGGGCCTGTTCCTCGGCGCCGGCACGGCCGCCGCTTTGGCGGCGTGCACGCCCGGCGGGACGTCGTCCGCACCGTCCGGGCCGGCGTCGGCCTCCGGCAGCCCCGCTGCCACCGCTTCGGCGACCACAACGACGACGGCGCCGCCGGCTACCGCTTCCGCGTCACCCACCATGACCCGTGCGATCGCCGAATGCGGCGTGGAGATCCCGCAGGAGACGGCCGGACCGTACCCGGGTGACGGTTCCAACGGCCCGAACGTCCTGGCAGCCTCCGGCGTGGTCCGGCAGGACATCACCTCAAGCTTCGGCGCGTCCACCACCAAGGCGGCCGGCGTGCCGCTGACCGTCACCCTGACCCTGCTCGACAACGCCAACGGCTGCGTCCCGCTCGCGGGTGCGGCCGTGTACGCCTGGCACTGCGACAAGGAGGGGCGGTACTCGCTCTACGATTCAGGCCTGGAGAACGAGAACTTCCTGCGCGGCGTGCAGGAAGCGGACGCCACCGGCCAGGTCACCTTCAAGACCATCTTCCCGGGCGCCTACAACGGCCGCTGGCCGCACATCCACTTCGAGGTGTTCGAGTCCATGAACAACGCCACCGCTGCGGGCCAGGTCCTGGCGGTCTCGCAGATCGCCCTGACCGACGCCGCCTGCCGGGAGGTGTACGCCTCCACGGGCTATGAAACCAGTGCCCGGAACTTCCCCAACACCACGCTGAATTCGGACAACGTCTTCGGCGGGGACGGCGGCATCTACCAGCTGGCCACCATGTCCGGCTCCGTCTCCGGCGGCTACACGGCAGGGCTCCACGTCACCATCTAGGGCACCGCTAGACTCGGAGCCATGCCTCTCCATTCCGCAGCAGCAGAGCACGTCCGGGACCTGGGCGAGTACGTCAGCGCCTCGCCGTCGAGCTTTCACGCCGCCCACGAGGGTGCCCGGCGCCTGGCGGCGGCGGGGTTCACCGGCCTGGACGAGGCACAGTCCTGGGACGCTGCGGTGGGCAAATACTTTGTGGTCAGGGACGGCGCGCTCATTGCCTGGGTCACGCCTGCGGGCGCCGGGCCGACCACCGGCTTCAACATTCTGGGTACCCACACGGATTCGCCCTCCTTCAAGCTCAAGCCCAAGCCGACCACGGGCCGTTTGGGCTGGCTCCAGGCCGGCGTGGAGGTTTACGGCGGACCGCTGCTGAACTCCTGGCTGGACCGGGAACTGCAGCTGGCCGGTCGGCTGGTGATGCTGGACGGGACGCAACACCTGACTGCGACAGGGCCGCTGCTGCGCTTTCCCCAGCTGGCCATCCACCTGGACCGTGCCGTGAACGAGGGCCTCACACTGGACAAGCAACAGCACATGAACCCGGTGTTCGGCCTCGGTGATCCCGGCGATGAGGACCTGCTTGCCCTGCTGGCCGGACGGGTTTCCGGCAACGGAAAGCCAGTTGACCCGTCCCGGATCGGCGGGTACGACGTCGTCATCGCGGACACGCAGGCCCCTGCTGTTTTCGGAGCCAGGAGTGAGTTCTTCGCGTCCGGGCGGCTGGACAACCTTTCCGCGACCCATGCCGCAATCACGGCCCTGATCGCGCACGCCGACGCTTCCGACGGCGGTCCCGCTGCATCCGGTGGAACCGCACCAATCGCCGTGCTCGCCGCCTTCGATCACGAGGAAATCGGGTCAGCCTCCCGGTCCGGAGCCTCCGGCCCGGTACTTGAAGACGTACTTGTGCGGATTTCGGACGCACTGGGCGCATCGGTGAGCCAACGGCGGCAGGCGTTTTCGGCGTCGTTCTGTGTGTCCGCCGATGCCGGCCACGCCGTCCACCCCAACTATGCCGAACGGCACGACCCCGTCAACCGCCCTGTCCTCAACGGCGGGCCGCTGCTGAAGATTAACGCCAACCAGCGGTACGCCACCGACGCCGCCGGAGCAGCCTTCTGGGCGCGGCTGTGCGGTGAGGCGGAGGTCCTCTTCCAGGAGTTCGTCTCCAACAACGTGATGCCGTGCGGGTCCACCATCGGCCCGCTGACTGCCACACGGCTTGGGATCAGGACGGTGGATGTGGGGGTTCCGCTGCTGTCGATGCACTCGGCCAGGGAGCTTTGCGGGGTGGAGGATCCGCACCGCCTTGCGCGGGTGACTGAACGCTTCTTTGGAGCCGCGGCGCCGGTCTAGCCGTCGCACCCGAAGTTTCGGGGCCGTTACAGAATCACCTCTGGAGCAACATTTGTTGCCTATTTATGCCCGGACTTGGCAGCCTGCCTGTTTTGCACTCCCGTAAACTGTTTGATTGCACAGCCCGGAGCAACCCGCGGCTCATTTAGTGTGAAACGCACATGTGGTGCGCGGCACAGGCACTTTCGCCCGCCCGACCACTTTCCAAAACCTGCAACAAACGAGGTGGCGCAGCCATGCACGCTGACCAACAACTGTCGAAATCCCTAAAGCCCCGGCATCTGTCGATGATCGCCATCGCCGGCGTTATTGGCGCCGGACTGTTCGTCGGCTCCGGCGCGGCCATCCAGCAGGCCGGTCCCGGCATCCTGCTGGCCTACATGGCCGCAGGCATTGTGGTGATCCTGGTCATGCGGATGCTTGGCGAGATGGCCGCCGCCAACCCGGAAACCGGATCCTTCTCCACCTACGCGGACAAGGCGCTGGGCCGCTGGGCCGGATTCAGCATCGGCTGGCTCTACGCGTGGTTCTGGATCATCGTGCTGGGCATCGAAGCCACGGCCGGCGCGGCGATCATGCACCGCTGGGTGCCCGGCATCGACCAGTGGGTCTGGGCCCTGGCGCTCATGATCCTGCTCACGCTGACCAACCTGGGCTCGGTGAAGTCCTACGGGGAGTTCGAGTTCTGGTTCGCCTCCATCAAGGTCACCGCCATTGTCCTGTTCCTGCTCTTCGGCGCGGCCGCGATCCTTGGCCTGGTCCCCGGCGTTCCGGCCCCCGGATTGAACAACCTCCTGGACAACGGCGGCTTCATGCCCAACGGCCCGGGGGCCGTGCTCGCCGGCATCCTCGTTGTGGTGTTCTCCTTCTTCGGGGCTGAAATTGCCACCATCGCCGCCGGTGAATCCGAAAACCCCGTGGACGCGGTCAAGAAGGCCGTGAAGTCCACCGTCTGGCGCATCCTCGTTTTCTACATCGGCTCCATTGCAATCGTTGTCACGCTGTTGCCCTGGAACTCCGCCAGTGTGGCCAAGAGCCCTTACGTCGCGGTCATCGAACTGTTCGGCATCCCCGGTGCAGGCACCATCATGGACGTCGTGGTCCTCACCTCTGTCCTTTCCTGCCTCAACTCGGGCCTTTACACTGCGAGCCGCATGCTGTTCTCGCTCTCGCAGCGCGGCGACGCCCCCAGGTCCTGGACCCGCATCTCCAAGCGCGGCGTGCCCACCGCCCCGGTGCTCGCTTCAACGGTGGTCGGCTTCATCACCGTGGGCCTGAATTACATCGCCCCGGACACGGTCTTCCTGTTCCTGGTGAACACCTCCGGCGCCATCGCGCTGTTCGTATGGCTGGTCATCGCCACCTCCCAGTTGGTGTTGCGCCGCCGGATGGGGGCCGCCGCCAAGGACCTGTCCCTGAAGATGTGGTTCTTCCCCTACCTCACCTGGCTGGCCATCGGAAGCATCGTGGCGCTCATCATCGGCATGGTGATCCTGGATTCCACCCGCGAGTCCCTCCTGCTTTCCGTTGCACTGGCCGCCGTGGTGGTTGGCTTGGGCGTCTGGCGCTACCGGAAGGGCGGCCCGGAAGGTGCTGCCAGGGAAGCTGCCGCGCCGCAGGCCGAGGAGGCAGGCGTGGGGTCCGGGCCGGCGTCGTAATCCCGTTCAATACCTGTCCCAAAAACATCCGTCCGGTTGGCCGTTTCGGCCTGACCGGGCGGATGTTTTGCGTTGCCCGTCAGCCCTGCTGTTCTAGCCGCTCCGCGGGGCGAACATGATGACGGCGACGCCCACGAGGCAGATGGCGGCACCGATGAAGTCCCAGCGGTCCGGGCGGAAGCCGTCCAGCAGCATGCCCCAGGCAAGGGAACCGGCAATGAACACCCCGCCGTACGCAGCCAGGACCCGGCCGAAATGGGCGTCCGGCTGGAAGGCTGCCACGAAGCCGTAGAACCCCAGCGCGGCGATCCCGAGCCCGGCCCACCACCAGGCCTTGTCCTCCCGGACAGCCTGCCAGATGAGCCAGGCGCCGCCGATCTCCGCCGCTGCGGCGAGGGCGAAGAGAATCACGGATTTCAGGATCGTCATGGTTCCAGTATTCCGGTCCGTGTTCCTGGCGCCCCCACGGGCGGGCACGGTTACCGGGGTGCCGGTTTTCCACATAGCCGGGCCGCTGCTTCCGGTCCTTCGCCGGGGCCACTAGCGTGGGATCTGTCCGAATCGCGGAATTCCATCCCGATGCACTAAGATAGTGAAGTCTGTGCTGCGCCCTGATCCGTTTTGGATGCGGGCCTGCGCGACATCGCAAATGAACCTCCTGTTACGGAAATACCGTAGCCGCTTAGCCCAAAGGAGGTGGGTTCACATATGCGTCCTTACGAATTGATGGTAATCATCGACCCCGAGGTCGAAGAGCGTACCGTAGAGCCGTCGCTTCAGAAGTTCCTGAACGTCATCACCAACGATGGTGGAACCATCGAAAAGGTTGACATCTGGGGCCGTCGCCGTCTGGCTTACGACATCAAGAAGAAGTCCGAAGGTATCTACGCCGTGGTGAACTTCACCGCGACGCCGGCTACCGCCAAGGAACTTGACCGCCAGCTGGGTCTCAACGAGACCATCATGCGCACCAAGATCATCCGCCCCGAAGAGCAGAAGGTTGTTGCTGAGTAATTTCAGCTCCCAACTTTCATTCTTTACACCGCAGGAACGAACAAGGAGGCAGTAGATGGCAGGCGAAACCACTATTACGGTCATCGGTAATCTCACCAATGACCCCGAACTGAGGTTCACACCGTCAGGTTCGGCAGTAGCGAACTTCACCATCGCATCCACGCCCCGCACCTTCGACCGCCAGTCCAACGAATGGAAGGACGGGGAAACCCTGTTCCTCCGCGCTTCGGTCTGGCGGGAGGCAGCAGAAAACGTTGCCGAGTCCCTCACCAAGGGCACCCGCGTGATTGTTTCCGGCCGCCTGAAGAGCCGTTCCTACGAAACCAAGGAAGGCGAGAAGCGCACCGTTATCGAGCTCGAAGTCGATGAAATCGGCCCGAGCCTGCGTTACGCCAATGCCAAAGTCAACCGCACCCAGCGCTCCGGCGGCCAGGGTGGATTCGGCGGCGGCAACAGCGGCGGATTCGGTGGCGGTGGATTCGGTGGCGGCCAGGGTGGAAACCAGGGCGGCAACACCGGAGGAAGCTGGGGCGGCAACCAGCCCGCAGCGCAGGATGACCCTTGGGCAACGCCCGGCGTCAGCAATGCGGGCGGCGGCTGGGGCAACGGCCCGGATTCCGAACCTCCCTTCTAAACAAACAAACACAAGGTCCGGCGCAGCATGCGTGAAGGCGTGCCATATGGCACGTTTTGTGCACGCCGCGATCGGACCACCACCATCCCGTGGATCACGATTCACGGGCTCCCTAGAATAGGAGCTCCACGATGGCTAAGGCTGAACTCCGTAAGCCCAAACCAAAGT
Source organism: Arthrobacter sp. NPDC057009 (assembly GCF_042673905.1). Taxonomy (NCBI): domain Bacteria; kingdom Bacillati; phylum Actinomycetota; class Actinomycetes; order Micrococcales; family Micrococcaceae; genus Arthrobacter; species Arthrobacter sp. NPDC057009. Next base: position 21,030 of record NZ_JBHUSB010000008.1, on the reverse strand, counting down.
CCAACCCCTTGAAGGCCGCTGACATCACTGTCATCGACTACAAGGACGTAGCATTGCTGCGCAAGTTCATCTCCGACCGCGGAAAGATCCGCGCCCGTCGCGTCACTGGCGTCACGGTGCAGGAGCAGCGCAAGATCGCCCAGGCAATCAAGAACGCCCGCGAAGTTGCTCTGCTGCCCTACTCCGGCGCTGGCCGGGGCTAAGGAAAGGGATTAACTAACATGGCAAAGCTCATTCTGACCCACGAAGTAACCGGTCTCGGTGCTGCTGGCGACGTTGTCGAGGTCAAGGACGGTTACGCCCGTAACTACCTGCTGCCCCGCGGTTTCGCCCTGACCTGGTCGAAGGGTGGCGAGAAGCAGGTTGAGTCCATCAAGGCTGCCCGCGCCGCCCGCGAGCACGCTTCCCTGGAAGATGCTCAGAAGCAGGCCGCCGCTCTGTCCGCCAAGCCGGTCAAGCTGGTTGTCAAGGCCGGCGAAAGCGGCCGCCTGTTCGGCACGGTCAAGCAGGCCGACGTTGCCGACGCTGTTGAGGCCGCAGGCCTGGGCAGCATCGACAAGCGCAAGGTTGAACTGCCGGCTCACATCAAGTCGGTTGGTTCCTACCAGGCCAACGTCCGTCTGCACGACGACGTTGCCGCTGTGATCGAACTCGACGTAGTCGCAGGCAAGTAGCCTGTACTGCTGACGGCCCCCGCCGACGGTTTCCTCCGGGAAGCCGACGGCGGGGGCTTTGTCGTTGCTGTGAAAAATGATCCCGCCGTGGCCGGGGGTCTCAGTCCCCGCGCAGGCTGTAGGTGCTCACGACGTTGCCTTTGCTGGTCCGGTACTGGTCCTTCAGCACCAGCCTTGTCAGTGGGTCGCCTTCCTCGAAGAGCCGCCGCCCGCTGCCGGCCACCACGGGGTACGTCATGAGGGTCAGCTCATCGAGGAGGCCGGCGAACAGCAGCTGCCGGGTCACCGAGATGCTGCCGCATACAGCGATCTCTCCGCCCTCGCGCGTTTTGAGGTCGGTGATGGACTCCTCCAGCGGTCCCTCGATCAGGCGGGAGTTCTGCCATTCCAGAGGCTCGGACAGGGTGCGGGACGCAACGAACTTTTGCACCGGGTTGATGAAGGCCGCGAAGTCCTCGTCCTGGGAAGCGTTGGGCCAGTACCCGGCCCACTCCTGATAGCTCACCCGGCCCAGGACCACCGTGTCCACGGTGTTGATCATCCTGGTCAGCCCCTTGCCCAGGTCCTCATCGAAGCTGTCGAACTGGAACTTGAACGGGTCCTGCACCACGCCGTCCACGGAGTGGAACAGTCCGGCAGTAACTTTGCGCATCGGGGCCTCCAAAATCCGGTTGTCAGGCATACGCTATTTCGCGGCAGCGGCCATGGGAAGACTTCGCCCCCCGGAACGGCGTCCCTCCGGACTACTGGCTGTGCAGAACAGATATGCCGTAGCGGTAACCGAGACTGATCAGCTCGGCCAGCACGGTTTCATCGACGTCGGCCAGCTTGGTGATGTAGAGGCATCCCGCCCCTGTCTTGTGCTTGCCCAGCTGGCTCAGCAGCGCAGCCGACTCGGGCGCATTGGTGAGGCCATACAGCGACAGGCTGGCCTTGCGCGGCGAAAATCCAACCGCTGCTGTATCCCCTTCCCGCCCGCTGGCGTACCTGTAGTGCACTCTGCCGAACCCGACGATGGTGGGACCCCACATCTCCGGCTCCTGTCCCGTCAGCTCCGCCATGAGGTCCCGCAGGCGCTGGCCATCCTGCCGCCGTACCGGGTGCTTCACGGCCGCGATGAAGTCATCAGCGGAAGCCCCCGTCACCTGTGTCTTGTTCTCCGCCATGAAAGGCAGTGTACTGGCCGGCCGAGGCGCCCTTTCCCCCTGTCTTCAGAACCCGCAGCCGCCGTCGGAATAAAGACCGGCAGTCCCGGGTTGAGCGAGTAGATGCAAATGCATGTAACCGCGACCCAGAGGAGAGCATCATGGAGACCCGCCGCATAACCGTCCTGTCCGCCGGCCTGGGGGTCCCGTCGTCAAGCCGGCTGCTTGCCGACCAGCTGGCCGCCGCCGTCACCGGGAAGCTGGCTGCGGCTGGTTACGAAGTGACCATCGACATTGTGGAGCTCCGCGAGCTGGCCGTGGACATCGCCAACAACTTTGTCACGGGGTTCGCGCCGCCCCGGTTGGCCGAGGTGATTGCCGGCGTCGAAGCCTCCGACGGGATCATCGCCGTCACCCCCGTGTTCAGTGCCTCCTACAGCGGCCTGTTCAAGTCCTTCATTGACGTCCTCGACCCCAAATCCCTGGACGGCAAGGCAGTGCTCCCGGGCGCCACCGGGGGAACGGACCGCCACCAGATGGTCCTGGATCACGCCATGCGCCCGCTGTTCAGCTACCTGCGCACTCGCACCACGGCCACGGCCGTCTTTGCCGGCCCGCAGGACTGGGGAAACACGGACGACGGCGGGACTCCCCTTTCGCTGCGCATCGAACGGGCCGCGGCGGAATTTAGCCGCCTCCTGGAAGGGGAGCAGCCGGGCCGCAAGCCGGCTCCCCTGGAGTCGCTGCCTTTCGAGCAGTTGCTGGCGGGAATCTCTGGCGGCCAGTAGCGCGAACTAATCGCGTCTTCTGCTCGTTGTGCCGGGCATGAAATGTCCCATTGATTCTTCAGACCTGGTCATGAGCGAACGCAGCGGTGTGGAAATCGACTACTGCCCGCAGTGCCGGGGGGTGTGGCTGGACCGCGGCGAGCTGGACAAGATCATCGACCGCGTCAATGCCGGGGCGGCGGCACCTCCGGCGCCCGTTCCGCCGGCTACCCCCGCGCCCGGCATGGCACCGCCGCCGCTGTACCGTGACTTTGAACCGCGGCGGGATCAGCCGCGCTACGATGACCGGAGCTACGGCAAGGGCTACGACCGCGACTCCGACCGCCGCCACCACAAGAAGAAAGAGGGCTGGCTGGGGGACCTGTTCGACTTCTAGCGGCCCGGGCTTCCCGGAGGCGGTTAGTCGTCCAACAGGGCGATGAACTCGCGTGCCTGCTTCATGGTGATGTCCGAGTGCCGGGTCAGGGCGGTGGCGGCCGCCTCGATGTTGCCGCTCTTGGCGAGGGTGCGGATGCGGCCGTAAATCTCGTCATTGAGCATGTTGCTGCTGACCTCCCGGGTGACATCGCCCTTGCTCGCAATGGCCCGGTACCGGTACGGAAACCGCTGCGGCGGCTCGTCGTCGTCCTCGGGTTCGCTGGGCTCCTGGGCGGGCGAGCGGAAAGGCTGCGGGTGGGCCGCCAGCGCGGCTACCGCGTCCCGCGCCGCGCGCAGGCCCTGCCCTGACACCTCGTAGTACAGCTTGATCGCCGCCATCGCCTGTCCCTGGGCGATCAGGGAGTACAGCCGGCGGTGTTCATCCTCGGACAGTTTGGCTGCGGCTTCCCTGGCGAGCTCTGCGGACTCAGCCGGCGGCTGGGCGGGCTCTTTGACGGTCTGCCGGCGCCGACCCCACGCGCGCGCCGCGAGGGCCACGGCGACGCCCGCGGCGATAAGGATCAGGAAGGGGATCAGGAGCGATTCCATGGTTACAGCCGATCTACAAATTGCTTGGCGGTCAAAAGGTTGGAATGGGTGGCCTCGCGCAGGAGCCTGATGGCCTGGAGCTTCTGCCCGTTGCGCACCAGAGCCTGCAGCTGCAAGGCCAGCTGCGGGTTCACCGTGGTCCCGGTCAGCACTGCCGCGAGGTCGGAGCGCTGCGGATTGTCAGGATTGCGGACGGGATCGTGGCCTGGATGGCCCGGCGGCCCGTGCTGCTGGAGCGGCTCGTGGTGTTGGAACTGCCGGTTCTGGCTTGGCAGGGCTGCCGCCTCCATGCGCGCCCGTGCGGCCAGGGCAGCCCGGACCTGGGCTGCGTAGTGGGCTTGGGAGCGCCGTGCCAGTTCCAGCTGGTAGCGGTCCGCGTCGGACATTCCTCCGTCGCGCGGCTTCAGTGCCGTGGCGAAAGCCCAGAGGGCTGCGGCGAGGATAAGGGCAGGAACCAAAACCGTTAGAACGTCGCCCATACCTAGAGCTTAACGCCACATCCGCGTTATCCACAGCATATGCCCGGCTATGCATGGTGCCGCCTCAGGAGGAGCACTCTGCCGCCCCGGATGGGACAGATTCATGCCGGGAGCATGCCTTCCGGGCCGACTCAGGCATATGCCGGTGAGCTGTATCACAAAGCAGGAATCCAGCTCCCGAACACCCGCTTTGGATGTGTAATTACCGGCCGGTATCCCCAGTGGGCGCTTGAGGCTGTGGATGAAGGTTGGCGGAAAAATTAAATCTGTCCACAGGAGAACTGCGGTGTTTCCGCAGGTCAACCCCTATATATGCCGGAAATAAAATTTCTATCCACAGGTTCCCCCACAGGCTGTGCACAAGCAGCAGTCTCTTGTGCACACGTTATCCACAGAGGTGCGAAACTGCGGGCTTTGTGCTTCACCGGCGGGGCGCTAACGTAGCGGAGACACCCCATTCGGGTGGTTTTCCCTTCCGGCCTGAAGACCGGAGCCGGCCGACAACCGGTCTCCGGGGGATTCGTGCTGCCCTGTGGAAAACCTGTGGATGAGGCGTCGCCGGGTTCAGCGGTCCGGACCAGAAAATGTCAGGGCCTGCTGGTGTAGTTGCACCAGCGCGCGCGGCAGATTCTGCCGCGCGGCACCCACGGCACACGGCACACGCCGCAGTCCTCCTGCACGGACTGCGGACACAATGGAGGACGGCAGCTTTGTCAGTTACGCACCTGGACCCAATCGAAGGTACCCGCGAATCCGAGAGCAGCCGCAGGCCTCCGCAGGACATTCCCGCTGAACAGTCCGTCCTGGGCGGCATGATGCTGTCCAAGGACGCTATTGCCGATGTGGTGGAAATCCTGCGCGGACAGGACTTCTACCGCCCGGCCCACGAGACCATCTACGAGGCCGTCATCGACCTCTACGGACGCGGAGAACCCGCAGATGCCGTCACGGTATCCGATGAGCTGACCAAGCGTGGCGAAATCAACCGGATCGGCGGTCCGGCGTACCTGCACGAACTCATTCAGACGGTGCCCACTGCCGCGAATGCGGGCTACTACGCCGAGATCGTGGCCGAGCGTGCCGTGCTCCGGCGGCTGGTCAATGCCGGCACCAAGATCGTGCAGCTTGGCTATGGCCAGGACGGCGAGGTGGAGGACCTGGTCAACCAGGCCCAGGCGGAGGTCTACGCCGTCGCCGAACGCCGCACGGCCGAGGACTACGTCGTCCTGAAGGACGTCATGGAGTCCACCGTGGATGAGATCGAGGCCTCCGGCCACCGCGGCGAAGGCATGGTGGGCGTTCCCACCGGCTTCTACGAGCTGGACGAGCTGACCCATGGGCTGCATCCCGGCCAGATGATCGTTATTGCTGCGCGCCCGGCTGTGGGTAAGTCCACCTTCGCGCTGGACTTTGCCCGCTCCGCCGCCATCAAACACAACCTGAGCACGGTCATGTTCTCCCTGGAAATGGGACGCAACGAGATTGCCATGCGTCTGCTCTCGGCAGAGGCCACCATCGGGCTGCAGGACCTGCGCAAGGGCACCATCAAGGATGAGCAGTGGTCCAAGATCGCCACCACCATGGGACGCATGAATGATGCCCCGCTGTTCATTGATGACAGCCCCAACATGTCCCTCATGGAGATCCGGGCCAAGTGCCGCCGCCTCAAGCAGCAGCACGATCTCAAGCTCGTGATCCTTGACTACCTGCAGCTCATGAGCTCAGGCAAGAAGGTGGAGTCCCGCCAGCAGGAAGTCTCCGAGTTCTCACGTGCGCTGAAGCTGCTTGCCAAGGAGCTGCAGGTTCCCGTCATTGCGCTGTCGCAGCTGAACCGCGGCTCTGAGCAGCGCCAGGACAAGCGGCCCATGGTCTCCGACCTTCGTGAATCCGGCTCCATCGAGCAGGATGCCGACATGGTGATCCTGCTGCACCGCGAGGATGTGTACGACAAAGAATCCCCGCGCGCCGGTGAGGCGGACATCCTCGTGGCAAAGCACCGTAACGGCCCCACCAAGGACATCGTGGTGGCCTTCCAGGGCCACTACTCGCGGTTCGCCAACATGGCCGGTGATGCCGGAGGCGGCGGATTCTAGGCGGGTCCTAGTGAGGCTGCGCCGGCAGCAGGTGGTTGGGGAGCCGGTTGCCGGGGGCGGCTGCCCTGATTTCCAGGAGTTCCCGCGCATGGGCGTGAAGGCGCCTGTCCTCCTCGGACGCGGGCGTCCATGGCGGAATGGGGACGGAAGTTCCCTCCGCGTCGCGGGCAACCATCACGGTGAGGCAGTATGTAGTGAGGTTCAGCTCCCGGCCCTTGGGGTCCCCGGAGCGGACATGTACGGCGATGTGCATGCCCTTGGTGCCCGTGTAGACCAGCCGGGCCTCCACCTCCACCACATGGCCGATCAACAGCGGCCGGTAGAAGCGCACTCCGCCGGAGAAGACGGCCACCGTGTCGCGGCCACAGTAGCGTGAGGCGCACACATATGCTGCCTCGTCGATCCATTTCATGACGATCCCGCCGTGGACTTTGCCGCCCCAGTTCACGTCGGTAGGTGCAGCCATGAACCGGAGGACGACGCGCTCTGCCGTGCCGGCGTCGGTATATTCCTGGGCGCTCATGGCTTCGACAATCTGCTCGCGGATCTTGATCCGAGCCAGGGCGTGGTCGCGCTGCTCCAGCTCCTCCGCCGTCTTCGGTTCAAACTGCGTAACGGGTACGGGTTTGCCGTCCTCGCCAACAGCAACAAAGATCACCATGCACTGGCTGCGCATGGTGGCCGGACCGCCCTTCGGGTCCCCGGAGGAAACCACTGTCCGGATATGCATGGAGGAGCGGCCCGTGTAGACGATGGTTGCCGTCACCTCCACCATGTCGCCGCTGTTCACGGGATCGGCGAAGTGGATGTTCCCCACGTAAGCGGTAACGCAGTATGACTTGGCCCAACCGACGGCTGCAGCGTAGGCCGCCTTGTCCACCCACTCCAGCACGGTGCCGGCGTCAACGGATCCGCTGTGGCCCACGTCCATGGGGGCGGCAAGAAAGCGGAGGGTCACTGAATTGGCGGCGGTCTCGCTCATGCTCGCAGTTTACTGACCGCGGTCCTTCGGGCCGATCCGCCCCTTCACAAACAGGTTCCCGGCCGCCACAAGTCCCGCAGGCAGGCCGCTTCACGGCCGGGAAAGCCAAAACGACGGCGGCTGCCCGCCTGGCACAGAAATGCCGGCTGGGCAGCCGCCGTCGCTATTTTCCGAAGACTCCGCAGTTTCTCGAAAGGCTACGCGAGAACCCTGAGCTTAGAGTTGCCGCGGCCGAACATGGCTGCGTCCGCCGAGAAGCGGCCGGCGCCGGCCAGTGCGATGGCAAGCGCGCCGGCGGCCAGGAGGAGGACCAGTTCATAGCCGCCGTTGCCAACGAAGACGCCGGCCGAGGCGTGGACCAGGAAGAATGCTCCTAGCATGTTCAGCGCGAGAAGGGCGGCGAAGACGCGGGTCAGCACACCGAGGATGAGGGCGATGCCGCCCACAAGTTCAAGCGTGGCGACGGCCGGGGCGGCGAGTTCGGCGGCCGGAACCCCCATCTTGGCGAAGGATGCCTGCGTGCCGGCGATGGTGAATTCGTTGAACTTCTGCCAGCCGTGCGCGGCGAAGAGGAATCCCGCGATTACGCGCAGGACCGTCAGGGCTGTGGTGGTAAGGGTGGACTGGTTCATGGAGATTCTCACCGTTCAGGTTGATTGGGGGTTGTCTCTTTTGGGCACGCGGTCCGGGGCGTGCCGGTTGAAGCTTCCCTTCCACTGTCCCGAAGTTTTGTTGAAGTGTCAACTAATGTGTCGTGGGTTATCTTTCGGGCTCCGTCCGCTGCCGGCTGTCCTTTAGGCTGAACCCGTGCCCCAATCGCGTTCCGCCGCCGTTTCAACCCCCAAGCCGGACAGCCATGGACGTGAAATACTCCGGCTTGCCGTTCCCGCCTTTGGGGCGCTGATTGCCGAGCCGCTCTTCCTGCTTGCTGACTCGGCCATTGTGGGCCACCTGGGTGTTGCCCAGCTGGCCGGCGTCGGGCTGGCTTCTGCGGTGCTGCACACCGCCGTGGGGCTAATGGTTTTCCTCGCCTACTCCACCACGCCTGCCGTAGCGCGGGCGATGGGGGACGGACAGCTGGGGAGGGCGCTGGCCGCGGGGCGCGACGGCGTCTGGCTCGCCCTGCTGCTCGGGGCAGCACTCGCCCTCGCCGGGTTCCTCGCCGCGGAGCCGCTGATTGAGCTCATGGGTCCTGGCCCCGAAGTGCGCACCTTCGCCGTGGACTACTTGCGCTGGTCCATGCCTGGGCTCGTCGCCATGCTGCTGATCTTCGCCGGCACGGGTGTGCTGCGGGGACTGCAGGACACCCGGACGCCACTGGTGGTGGCGACGGCGGGTTTCTCACTGAACATCGTGCTGAACCTGGTGCTGGTTTACGGGCTCGGGCTGTCTGTGGTCGGATCGGCGGTGGGGACCAGCATCGCGCAGTGGGCCATGGCCGCGGTGTATCTGGTGATGGTGCAGCGCAACGCCCGTCAACACGGCGTTAGCCTGCTCCCCGACTGGCATGGGATCCGCGCCATGACCAAGGTTGGCTCCTGGCTGATGCTGCGGACACTCAGCCTGCGCGTCGCCGTCATGGCCACCGTGCTGGTGGTCACGGCCCAGGGTGCCGTGAACCTGGCGGCCCACCAGCTGGCCATGACGGTCTTTACTTTCCTGGCCTTTGCGCTGGATGCGCTGGCCATTGCGGCGCAGGCGCTGATCGGAAAGGAACTGGGCGCGTCCAATGCCGGCAAGGCGAGGATCCTGACCCGGACGATGATCCGCTGGGGCACCGGCTTCGGCGTGGTCACCGGCGTCCTGCTCGCCCTGGCGGCCCCGTTCGCGGGGGCCCTCTTCACGTCTGACGCCGGCGTCCAGTCGGTGCTGACGGCGGCCCTGTGGGTGCTGGCCGCAGGCCAGCCCCTGGCCGGGTACGTGTTCGTCCTCGACGGGGTGCTGATTGGCGCCGGTGACGCGAAGTATCTGGCGATTGCCGGCGTCGTAAATCTGGCGGTGTACCTTCCCCTGTTGCTGGCGGTACCGCTGGTGGGGGCCGGCGGCGCGGCGGCGCTGGTCTGGGTGTGGGCAGCCTTTTCGCTGGGGTACATGTTTGCCCGCGCCGTGACCCTTGGCCTGCGGGCCAGGACGGACCGCTGGATGGTGCTCGGCTCATAGCCACCCGGTTCCAGGATTTGCCGCGCCAGGATTCGCTGCCAGAGGCGGGCGCACTAAACTGGAGCGGTGACTTCCCCCGCGAACCCTGCTGAATCCGACGTGCCTTCCCCCTCGGCGGAACTGTGGAAGCCTGCCCTGCTGCGGGCTGCCGCCGCGCTGGTGTTCGGTGCCGTGACCGTCTTTTGGGCGGCCCCGTCCGTGGCCGGGATGTCGCTGGCGGGCGGTGCGTACGTGCTGGCCACCGGTCTGATTCTGCTGTGGGGCATTCCGTTCACCGGTTTCCTTCGGGACGCCCCGGCCGGCCGCATTCTGTCCGCCGCGGGCGCCGCCCTGACCGGCGCCGGAGTGGCCCTGCTGTTCCTGCACGGCAACCTGGTTTTCGCAGTGCTTGCCGCCCTGGGCCTGGCCGTGGCCGCCGTGGCCGAACTATATCTGGGCATCCGGTTCCGCGGACGGCACGTCCTGGCCCGCGACTGGCTGGCCTCCGGGGTCATCGGACTGGGGACGGCCGGCACCCTGCCCTTCTTTGTGGGGCTCGGACCGCATGCGCTGCTGGGGGTGGCCGGCGGCGGGGCCATCATTTCGGGAGTGCTCTGGATCCTGGCCGGCCTCTCGCTCCGGCACGATGCGCGGGCGGCTGCGTCAAAGGCCGTAAACTAGTACCAGGGGTTCTACTCGTTGTAGAACAACCGGCACCCCTTCAACACCAGCACACAGCACAGCGGACAGGCCGCATCGCGCCGCCCGCACGGGAGGAATCACCTTGGCACACCAGAAACCAGGAGAACCGCGCAACCTGCGGACCTCGGTGAAGGGACCCCTGATGTTCTCCGCCTTTTGGGCTGTGGTGGCGTTCTTCGCGGTGCTCATCTTCGCCTCCGGTGGCAGCGCGCGGTCGCCGCGGTTCGACCTCGCCTTCACCGGCGCCGGCATCGCCTTCATTGTCACCCTGGTCATCGCCGCCATGCTGTCGATGAGCTACAAGGAAAACGCCGACCACCTCGGCAAGGGATCCGGCGTGAACCTGAGCTCCGCCCGCAAGCCATCGCACGGACACGGGAGCCACGGCGGTCCGGAAACCCCGGACGCCCCGGGTGCCCCGGGCACCAGGGGTCCCGGCGAAACGGGTCCCGACGGCGGGGCCTCCTAACGCTCGACTTTTACTCTCCGCAGCCGCCCTTATTCTCCGCTCGCGCGGCGCGCCCGGTAGGCGGCCACATGGGCACGGTTGGCGCAGTTTCCGGTGTCGCAGTACCTCTTGGACCGGTTGCGGCTGAGATCAAGGACTGCCGCATCGCAGTCCTCGGCGGCACACACCAGCATGCGGTCCATTTCCTTGCTGCGGATCACGTCAACCAAGGCCATGGCAGCCTCTGTGCCCAGCCGGTCCGACAGCGGTGCATCGTGCGTGGTGGCGTGAAGGTGCCAGTCCCACTGGTCGTGTTTGAGCAGCTGGGGGAGTGCGTGGGCCTCGCGCAGCAGCCGGTTCACGCCGGCCACGGCCGTGTCCTCGTCGGCGGTCCACAGTCTTGCCAGCTCGGTGCGCAGCGCGTGGATGCTTGCCAGCTCGGCGTCGTCGTGCATGCGGGAGCCGCTGAATCCTTCCTGCTGCAGGAACTCATCCAGGTCCTTCAGCGTGGGCAGGTTCTCCGCGCCGTTGGCGGCCGAGTTGATGAGGTTCACCACAAAGCGCAGTGACAGCTCCGTGTCAGGGGCAAAGACCATCTTGACTCCTTACAGTCCGGGGGAGTAGTGTCAGGACCAATACCCCACTTTACTCCTGACGGGAGGCATCCGTGCCCGCATCAAACACCCGCGCCACCGTGACGCAAACGGCCTCCACCCCGGCGCGGACCACCGCCAAGGCAGCTGCCAGGCCCTCGGGCTTCCTGGCGTCAGGATTGGGTATTGCGCTGTTTTCCTCGGCCATCTTCGGGCTTTCCGGCTCCTTCGCCAAGGCGCTGCTGGAAAGCGGCTGGACGCCGGGGGCCGCCGTCACGGCGCGGCTGACTGGCGCCGCGCTTATCCTCGCGGTTCCCGCTGTTCCGGCGCTTCGAGGCCGCTGGCACCAGCTGCGGTCGAACTGGGTGACGATTGTCCTCTTTGGACTGATCGGCGTCGCCGGCTGTCAGCTGTTCTACTTCAACGCCGTGGCCCGGTTGTCCGTCGGCGTGGCGCTGCTGCTCGAATACCTCGGCCCGGTATTGATCGTGCTGTGGCTTTGGGCAGCCAGCCGTAAACGGCCGCGCTCCCTTACCATCGCTGGGACGCTGCTGTCCCTGGGCGGGCTGGTGCTCGTCCTGGACCTCACCGGTTCGGTGAAGGTCGATGCCGTGGGCGTGCTCTGGGGCCTCGCCGCGGCGGTCTGCCTGGCCATCTACTTCTTCCTCACCGCCAAGGAAAACGACACGCTGCCGCCCATCGTCCTCGCATCGGGCGGGCTCCTGGTAGGCGCCGCAGTCATGTGGCTGACGGCGGCCACCGGCATCCTGCCCATGGCCATGACCACGGCGGACACCACGCTCGGCCCGTGGACCACGCCGTGGTGGGTTCCCCTGGCCGGTCTTGTGGTGCTGGCCACCGTGCTGGCGTACGTTTCCGGGATCATCGCTGCCCGCGCGCTTGGCACCAAAGTTGCCTCTTTTGTGTCCCTCACTGAGGTTCTGTTCGCCGTGCTTTGGGCCTGGCTGCTGCTGGGGGAACTGCCCGGTGCCATCCAGCTGGCGGGTGGACTGCTGATCGTGGGCGGGGTGCTCTGCGTCCGGGTGGATGAGCTCCGGGGAGCCAAGGCAGGGGACAAGGGAGCGGTGACCGGACCGCTTGACCACGCGAACGACGTCGAGCCCGTCCCCTAAGTTTCCAGCGGCGGGCCGCTTAGCGGATGATGAACTGTTAAATACCGGAGGGCCGGACGCTCGATGCGTCCGGCCCTCCGGTGCGTTCCCGGGTCTAGCCGCGGGAAGCGTCTTCCTGCTGCTGGGCGTTGCGGCTGGCGTGCTTGCCCGCCTCTTCCAGGGCCCGTGCCACCCTCTCGAGGGCCGGAAGGTGGTTGCTCTGCCACTCGTTGCGGAACTGGTCGGCGTCGTTGCCCCTCCACTCGACGCCGTCGAGCGCCCGGCTCAGCTGGTTCTTCTGGTTCTGAATTTCGGTCGAACCATTGGTGAGCCTGGTGCCCAGGTTCCGCAGCGCTTCAACATCTGCACCCAACATAGCCATGACGTATCTCCTTTTTTATCAACGGACCCGATCCAGTCGGCATCCCCCGTGGCCTCCGGCTCGTCCGGAAGATCCATTGCCTAAAAACTATCCTTCCGCCCGAAAGAGTGTCGATGGGCAGCGCTCCCCATGGAGGCCTCCCCATGGGCACGTGCCTCGCTCAAACCCGGGGCCGGAAGGGTCGATCCTCGGCGTTCCAGAGCCTAGCATGAGGGTATGTGCCGGAATATCCGTACCCTCCACAACTACGAACCGCATGCGACGTCCGAGGAGATCCACGCCGCCGCGCTGCAGTACGTCCGCAAAATCAGCGGGAGCACCAAGCCATCGAAGGCCAATGAGGAAGCGTTCGAGCGCGCCGTGCACGAGATTGCGCACGTGACCCAGCACCTGCTCGACTCATTGGTGACGCACGCGCCGGCCAAGGACCGCGACGAGGAAGCCGCCAAGGCGAAGGCCCGCGCGGCTGTGCGCTTCGGGACGGCCTAGGAGGCCGCGGACTGCCCCGCGCGCTACCTGCCGAAGCGTCGCAGCCGGAGGGAGTTGGCCACCACCAGCACTGAACTTGCCGCCATGGCCACGCCGGCGATCATGGGGTTGAGCAGGCCAAGTGCCGCCACCGGAATGCCCACCGCGTTGTAGAAGAACGCCCAGAACAGGTTGGTCTTGATGGTGGCCAGCGTGCGCCGCGACAGCTCAATCGCGGTGGCCACCTGGCCCAGGTCGTTGCCCATCACGGTCAGGTCGGCAGCTTCGATCGCGACGTCCGTGCCGGAACCCATCGCGATGCCGAGGTCGGCCTGTGCCAGGGCCGCGGCGTCATTCACGCCGTCGCCGGCCATGGCCACGGTTGCACCGCGCGCCTGCAGCCGCCGGACGGCTTCCACCTTGCCCTCGGGCAGTATTCCGGCGAAGACATCCTCCGCGGCGATCCCGACGGCGGCGGCCACCTGGGTTGCCACCGCCTCGTTGTCTCCCGTGAGCAGCATCGGCCGCAGGCCCAGGGCCTTGAGGCGTGCCACGGCCGCCTCGGATCCCGGCTTGACCGAGTCCCGCAGCTCGATGATGCCGGCAGCTTCTCCGTCCACCGCCACCCAGATGGCCGTGGCGCCGGACTCCTCCGCATCGCGGAGTACCTGGCCCTGCTCCGCGGTAATCCGCACGCCGTTCTCCAGCAGCCATCCGCTCCGGCCGGCAACCACCAGCCGGTCTTCAACGGTTCCCACCACTCCGCCGCCGGGGGCGGAACGGAAGCCGTCGACGGCGGGGAGGGCGGCGCCGTCGTCCGTCCCACTTCGGCTGTGGCTGCTGGTGCTGTGGCTGCCGGTCAGGCGCATGCCCGTGACGGGCACCTCGGCCCTCGCGGCGGCTGCGATCGCCGCCGCGATCGGATGCTCTGACGCTGACTCGACCGCGCCGGCGAGCCGCAGGACGTCCGGCCCGCTGAACGGGGCAAATGCGGCCACGGCGTCCACGGACAGTTGCCCGCTGGTGACGGTTCCGGTCTTGTCCAGCAGGATCGTGTCCACGGTGCGTGTGTCCTCCAGGACCTGCGGGCCCTTGATCAGAATGCCCAGCTGTGCGCCGCGCCCTGTCCCGGTCAGGAGGCCGACAGGGGTTGCCAGGCCCAGGGCGCAGGGGCAGGCGATGACCAACACGGCCACGGCTGCCGTGAAGGCGGAGCGGAGTTCAGGCCCGGTGATGGCCGGCCCGGCGGCAAGCAGCCATCCGGCGAACGTGAGGACGGCGATGACCAGGACCACTGGCACGAAGACCGAGCTGATGCGGTCGGCCAGCCGGGCGATCGGCGCCTTTCCGGTCTGCGCCTGGGTCACGAGCCTGCCCATCTGGGCCAGGGTGGTTTCCGCCCCGACCCGCGTGGCCCGGACCAGCAGCCGGCCGGACGTGTTGATGGTGGCGCCGGTGACAGGGCTGCCCGGACCAACGTCCACCGGGATCGATTCTCCGGTGACCAGCGAAGCATCCACGGCTGAGACGCCGTCAGCCACAACGCCGTCAGTGGCGATCTTCTCACCGGGGCGGACAATGACGAGGTCCCCGACGGCCAGCTGGCCTGCCGGAATCTTCACCTCCATGCCGTTTTTCAGGATGGAGGCATCCTTCGCGCCCAGATCAAGAAGGGCCTTGAGCGCATCGCCGGCCTTCGATTTGGCGTTGGCTTCCAGGTACCGGCCCAGCAGGAGGAAAGTGGTGACGACGCTGGCCACCTCAAAGTACAGGCCGCCGGAATCCGCGCCCATCTGTTCCATGCCGGGGTGCTCGGTCAGGCGGGGGTCGGTGAGGAGCTGCCAGGCAGAAAACAGGTAGGCGGCGATGACGCCGAGGGACACCAGGGTGTCCATGGTGGAGGCGAAGTGGCGCGCGTTGATGGCGGCCGCCCGGTGGAACGGCCATGCTGCCCAGCTGACAACCGGCAGTGCCAGGGCGCCCACCACCCAGCCCCAGTTCGGGAACTGGAAGGCCGGGAACATCGAGATCAGAAAGACCGGCACAGTCAGGACCGCGGCGACAACCAGGCGCGGCTTCAGGTCCGCCGCCTTGCCGCCGTGGTTCATGTGGTCTTCGTGCTGCGCCGCGGCGTCCTCCGGCGTGCGGACCTCCGCGTGCTCTGTGGCTGCGGCCTTCTGCAGGGTTAGCTCCACGGAGCTCTCGTGGGCCGGCTTCCTGATCCTTGCCTTGTAGCCGGCCGAGGCTACCTGGTCGGTGATCTGCTGGTCCGTGATGCCGTCGGGAACCGTGACGTGGGCCGTTTCCAGCGGGAGGTTGACGGTGGCCTGGACGCCTTCGAGCTTGGCGAGCTTCTTTTCCACCCGGTTCACGCACGAGGCGCAGGTCATGCCCTCGACGTCGAGTTCGATCACCCGGCTGGCGGTGCCTGCGGGAGGGTGTTCGGTGACCATTGGCCGGTCCTTGTCTGGTTGTGCTGCGTTTAAAGGTCGTGCTCTGTGGAAGTGGAGGGGTTACGCCTCGTTGGCCACTACCAGGTAGCCGGCCTCGGCCACCGCCTCGCCAATTTCCGACGGCGAGAGCTTCTGGGTGGAGGTGATGGTGACGGTGGAAATTCCGCCCGCATTGAGGTCGATGTCGATCTCCTCGACGCCGGCGAGTGCCTCAAGTTCCTCGCTGACGGCCGATACGCAGTGCCCGCAGGTCATGCCGGAAACGTGGACTTTGGTGGAGATGGTGCTCATAGCTGGCTCCTATTTGGTGCGCTGACCGGGTTGGTCAGCCGGGTGGATGGGGGTGTGCCGTTAGCGGAGCAGGCGCCCGATGGCACCTGCGGCCTCTTTGACCTTAAGGTCGATGGCTTCAGCCCGCAGATCAGGATCGGGCTCGGCGACCGCCCCGACGACGCAGTGGCCGATGTGCTCCTCCACGAGGCCCAGACTGACGGCATGCAGGGCCTTTGTCACAGCCGCGACCTGCGTCAGGATGTCGATGCAGTACTTATCCTCCTCGACCATCCGGGCGATTCCTCGGACCTGGCCCTCGATCCGGCGGAGCCGGCGCAGGTAGGCGTCCTTGTCGGCAGTGTAACCATGCTGCCCGGAGTCAACGGCCGCTTCTTCGTTGGGCGCTCCAGGCGCCCGATCTGAAGTCTCCATACCCCAAAACTATACCCCTAGGGGGTATCCGTCAAGGAGGGTGCGGGAGGTCACTACTCGCGCGAAGAGTGATGTGGGAACGGCGGCGCCCGGCGCTGCGGCGATGTTTGGGTGCGGGTTTCCGGGCAACAAAAAGCTCCGGAGCGCGTTATTGGGGGATACGCACTCCGGAGCAGTCTTTGGGCGGGCTCTGGTGGCCTGCCTGAATTAGCTTACTTGCCGGTAGCGAAGTTGGCCACCGCATCGAATAACTACTTTCGCTTTACTTTCCCGCGCCCGGTCTTGAGCCGGCAGCAAGCCGTCGCCCGGCTATTCGCCCCGGTCCTCATGCGCGGCCATTCGGAACGGAACCACCAGAACGGGCCGGCTTTGGTGGTGGGTGAGCCACGCGGCCACGGAACCGTTCAAGAATTCGGTCAGGCGGTGCCCGAAACCCCGCTCCGGTGTGCCCACAATGATCATCGGGGCATTGACCTCGGATGCCAGCCTGCCGAGGGCCCTCGCCGGGTCCCCGGCCAGCGTGCGCAGGGTCCATGCAGGTCCGCCAGTCTGGACGGCCGATGTGATGGCGGACTTCAGTTCAGTCGTAACAGAGCGGATATCGTCGTCGTCCCTGTCCGGATGGAGGGAGAGGCGGTGCGCGGAGCGCGCAGGATCCCACTCCACCAGGTAGCTTGCCTCATCCACGTAGGCACATAGCAGCGGGGCGGACAGCTTTTGGGCGAGACTGACGGCGGTCTTGAGGACCTCCGGATGCTGCCCGGGAACCATGCCCACGAGGAGGGGAGGCGGGCCGCTGAAGCGCTCTGCATCCATACTCAATTGTGTGCCCGCGGAGTTGGGAAAGACCAGAGCCGGCCGTGACCTTCGCCCAGCTCAGGGACGGTTTCAGGCCAGCGGAGCAGCACGTGCCCCGGCGGCGACGAGTGTGGATTTTTCCTTGAATCCGTGGCGCGGCGAGCTTAGCGTGGAGACGTAGAAAGGCGGCGTCCCATGCAGATTCACATGTGGTGGCTTGATCTGGACCTGAAAAGCAAGGAGTGGCTTCGCGAACACCTGCGGGCCGATGATGTTCCGCAGTTCGTGATGGAGGGCATTGCCCGGGCAGGCGGTCCGCACCCGGACAGCCCGCAGGCAGTGCTGACCGAAGCGGAGTGGGATTTCATCGAGACGCAGTCCGAGTTTGTAGACTGAGGCTCCGCGCGAACCACCGGCACCCCGTCCCGGTGCGTGGTGCAGCGCGGTGAGCGCATTCCCCGCTTCATGCTCCATTCCGCGCCGCTCTTCAGGCCCGCAACCCGAGCCCGACGGTGCCCCTGCCGGACTTCCGGCTGATCTCCTCGGACTGACAGATTGCAGCCAGTACCGGGCAGTGGTTATACGGGCAGTGGTTGTATTCATCACACGTTCGCCGTGCCGTCCCCGGAGCAATGACTCTCCGTCGCATACTGGACTCATGGGGAAGCAAGGCGCAGGAGGATCAGTGGTGGAAACCTTGAAGAGGGTGGTGCGGAACGAGTACTTTCCGGCAGCGGCCGTGCTGACGCTGGTGGTGCTCTTCTGGGTTGCGGGCCTGTTCGGCGGCTTGTCTCTGCTGAGCCGGAGCCAGCCACCGATCGCCACGCTGACATGGCTCCTCTTCGTCTATGCCGCCGCCGTCCTCACGCCCCTGGCCGGAATCCTGGCCGCCGTGGACCTGCTCCGCCGCTGGTGGCGAAACCGCCGTGCGGCCAAATCCATTGGCGCGAAATCCGGCACGGCGAAATCCGGCACGGCGAAATCCGGCACGACCAAAGATGACGCCGCCAAGGATGGCGCGGGTATCGGGTCCTAGTACCCGCGCCGTACCCGCGCCGGCAACCGGGGACGCGGGTCCGGACAGCACATCCGGAACGGGCCAACCCGTGGCGGCCAAAACCATTGCACCCCTTCCGCCGGAGTGGTTGCATGGGGTGCATGACTGCCCCTGAGAGTTTCGTCTTAGCAATCGGGACCAAAAAAGGCCTCTGGCTCGCCACCAGCCAGGACCGGAAGCAGTGGTCCTTGTCAGGTCCGCACTTCCTGATGAGCGAGATACCGAGCATCGGCATCGACACTCGGAACGGCCGCACACGCATCATGGTGGGGGTGCGGTCCGAGCACTGGGGGCCCACCGTTGCCCATTCGGATGACCTCGGTGCCAGCTGGACCGAGCCCGAACAGGGTGCAATTAAGTTCCCTGAGGATACGGACGCCGCCGTGGAACGGATCTGGCAGATCTACCCCGACGCCGACTCCCGCCCGGGGGTGGTCTGGGCCGGTGCGGAGCCGATTTCGGTGTGGAAATCGACCGACGGCGGTGAGCACTTCGAGCTGAACCGCGGTCTGTGGGATCACCCGCACCGCAGTGAGTGGGGTGCCGGCTACGGCGGCGCCGCCGCCCACTCAATCGTGGTCAACCCCTCAGGGGACAACGTGCATGTGGCCATGAGCACCGGAGGCGTGTACCGCTCGCTCGACGGCGGGACCTCATGGGAGCCGCGGAACAAAGGCATCTCCGCCTACTTCATGCCCGATCCCAACCCCGAATTCGGCCAATGCGTGCACAAGATTGCCGCGGATGCCGCCGTCGAAGGCCGCCTTTACGCGCAGAACCACCACGGCGTGTACCGCACTGATGACAATGCCGAGAACTGGGAATCGATCGCGGAAGGCCTGCCGGCAGATTTCGGGTTCGTCATGCTGACGCACCCGAGACGGGCAGGCACAGCGTGGGTTGTCCCCTTAAAAGCCGACGGCGAACGCATCCCGCCGGACGGAAAGCTCGCCGTGCACCGCACGGATGATGCCGGCGGGACGTGGAAGCGCCTGGATTCCGGGCTGCCGCAATCAGAATTCAATTCCGTGCTCCGTGACGCGGCCAGCGTCGATTCCGCAGAACCCGCCGGGGTCTACTTCGGAACCCGCGGGGGCTCGGTGTACGCCAGCGCCGATGAAGGTGAAACCTTTGCGGAGGTGGCGTCCCACCTGCCGGATGTGCTGTGCGTCCGCGCCGCCGTTGTGGCGGGTGCCCCGGTAAAGGCGGGTGCTCCTGCATGAGGATGTCCTGCATGAGGATGTGCAGTGGCTGAGATCAGCGTGGTCCTTCCCAGCGTCCTCCAGCCGCTGGCCGGCGGGCAGTCCATACTGACTACACCCGCCGACGGGGCGGTGACTGTGGGCTGGTTACTGGATTCCGTGACCGGGGATTACCCGGTGCTCGCCAGGCGGCTGCGGGACGAAAGGGGTGCGCTCCGCCGCTACGTGAATATTTACGTGAACGGTGAGGAGGTCCGGCGTCTTCGCGGCCTGGAAACGGAAGTTTCTGCCGGCCAGGAGGTGCTGATTATTCAGTCCGTGGCTGGCGGCTAGCTGACTCAGGCGACGCGCCAAACGCTGCATTCGTCCGTATTGATGGCCTTGCGCATGCCAGTATGGCGATCCATGATCCACACGACGCCGATGCCCGGGGCGGTCTCCTGGACACTGCCGCGGCGGATGATGACGTCGTCGTAACTCGGGCCTACCGACAGGCGGGCCTCGATCTCGTCGCCGCGGTGCAGCTGGTCCAGGGCACGGACCCGGGTGACATGTGGTTTGGCTTCCTTCAACATGGCGTGGCCTCCTGAGCTGGAGCTGGTGCCTGCAATTGCCGGCACCTCCAGTGTGGCGGGGCAATGTTGCGCACGCGTTTCCTGCCCGTTAGCGCCCGGTTAGTTTCCGGAGCCGCAGCGGTTTCCGCACGCTCTCGCCGCCCGCGGGGCCCGGTCGAAAGCTGGTCGAAAGCCGGTTGGGGAGCTAGGAGGAGGCCTGCATCCTGTGGCGCATCTCGCCGACGCCGCGCATGTACGTTACGAGTTCATCGCCGGGGGCGAGGAAGCGCTGGGGCACGCGGCCCACTCCCACCCCGGGAGGCGTGCCGGTGAAGATGACATCTCCGGGGAACAGCTGCGTGACTTTGGAGAGGCGGGCGATGATCTCGGGAACCGGGAAGACCATGTCCGAGGTGTTGCCCTTCTGGACCACTTCGCCGTTGATGGCACAGCCGAGTTCGATGCTGTCCGGGTCCTCGAACTCATCCGGGGTGACCAGGAGCGGGCCGGCCGGACCGAAACCGGGAAAGGACTTGGCAAGGCTGTACTGGGGCGCGGGCCCGGCTGACTGCATGGTCCGTTCGGACAGGTCCTGCCCGATGGTGATCCCGGCGACGTAGCTCCAGGCCCTTTCCGCAGGGATGCTTGCTCCGCCGCGGCCGATGACTGCCACCAGCTCGACCTCCCAGTCAACGGTGCCGGGCGGGAGGGTGACGGTGCCGTAGGGGCCGGCGAGGGAGCTGGAAAACTTGGTGAAAACGGTGAGGTCCTGGGGCACCGCAAGCGAGGCTTCCGCGGCGTGGGCGGCATAGTTGAGCCCGATCGCGAACACCTGCCGCGGCCGGGGTGCCGGGTTGCCGAAGTCTTTGAACGGGATGTCGGCCAATGGCTTTCCCGGCATGGTTTCGAACGGGCGGGCAAGCTCGAGAAGCTCATCCCAGCGTTCGTAGCAGTCTTGGATCGATGGACCAAAAACGCCACCTGTCACCTGCGGGAGATCGACGGCTTCGTTCTTCGGCGTGACGAGTGTCAGCCGGTTCGCGATGTTGGCCAGGCGCACGGGTTGGTCCTTCGGATGAACTGCTTGGTTGGGTCAGTCTGTGCCGGTGTGCCCCGGCCCGGCCTGTTCGTGGACGCTCTGTTTATGAACGTGGGCCGGGCACACCGGTCTGGTTGTTGGCCCGGAGGCCATCCTTCGCTGATATGAGTTGAGTTAGTCCTTCCCAAAACACTCCGGAGATGTCAGGACGGGATGCATCAGATTCTTTTGGGGATCTGGCGTTCTCTCGC